>JBDHKT010000081.1:0-8287 GCA_039586255.1 Gemmatimonadota bacterium
CGACCGGGACGCCGCCGCCTTCTACGACGCCCTGGCCGACCTGATCCGGGTGTATCAGTTCAGGGACCGGGACCGGATCTGCTGCCAGGACATCTCGGTGACCCAGTACTACGCGTTGGAGAGCCTTGCCCGGCACGGGCCGCTGACGTTGAACGAGCTGGCGAGCCAGCTCTACCTCGATAAGAGCACGGTGAGCCGAGTTGTGACCGCCATCGAGCGCAAGAAGCTTCTCCGCCGGCAGCCTCATGCGGAGGACCGCCGTGCGGTCCTGCTGGCCCTCACCGACGCCGGCCGCCGGCTCTACGACGCCATCAGGGACGATATCGAGCAGCGGGAGAGACGGCTGATCGCCGACTTCGACCCCGACGTGCGGACCGCTATGATCGCGCTGATCGGACGGCTGGCCCAGGCCGCCAAGGGGCGGGTGAGCACAACCGGCGGGACGTGTTGTAGTCTCGACTGAAGAACCGAGCGCCTCGTACAACGAGGCGCTGAGATTTGGACTATTAGTTGTTAGTTGCAACTATGGACTCACTCAGATTCGGACTCGTTCTACTCGCGGAGCTAGTGCCGCTCTTCCTCCTGGTGAGCACGCTGGTCTATCTGGTCGTGGACCTGCTGACACCGGAACGGATCAGGCGCTGGCTGGGCGGAGGGTCGGCGTACTCGAAGGTGCCGCTGGCGACGGCGCTGGGAGCGGTAACGCCGTTTTGCACGTGTGCACGTGTTCGACAGTGCCGATCGTGAACGGGATGCGACTGGCCGGCGTGCCGACGGCGCCGCTGGTCGCCTTCCTCATCGCGTCGCCGCTGATCAGTCCCGTGGCGATGGCGCTGCTGTGGGGTCTAATGGGCGCGGAGTACGCGGTGCTGTACACGGCGACGGCGCTGGTCGCCTCGGCGTTGGGCGGCGTCATCGTCGCGCGCTGGCACGCGGCAGACGAACCCATCGCGGGCGCGGCCGAGGTCACCGTGCCCGCCTCGAGCTGTGGCTGCGGGGCGAATCCACCGTCAGGCGCCGAGGGAACGAGCCCGGTCATGCGCATGAGCACGCTTGCAGCGGCGGCCGGTTCGGCGACGCTGGCGATACCGGCTGTCGCACCGGCCGCATTCGCTACCGAGCGTTTCCGCGACCGCATGCGACGTGCGTTCGTTCGGAGTCTGCGCGATCTACGGAAGTTCGCGGTGCCGCTGCTGGTCGCCGTCGCCATCGGTGCGGCGGTCTACGGGTACGTTCCGGAATCGCTGATCGTCAAGCTGGCCGGACCCGACTCTGCCTGGGCGGTGCCCGGCGCCGCACTGCTCAGCGTCCCGGTCTACGCGAGCATCCTCGTGCTGTTGCCGCTCGCCTCGACACTGGTTGCCAAGGGTGTAGGGATCGGCGCGGTGACCGCGTTCCTGATGGGGGCAAACGGGTTCAGTCTCCCGGAGGGCATACTCCTTTCCCGCATCATTCCCAAGGCGCTGCTCTGGCGCATAGTCGCCGTATTCACAGTCGGTGTGATCGGGATCGGTTACCTGTTCCAGATGGTTGCGGCGTAGGTAGTCTTGAGTGGAGGATATAGAGATGGAAACCAGAATCGAGCTCGCTCAACCCTCGGATCTGCCGCAGATCCTGGCATTGCTGGACGAATGCGGTCTGCCCGAAGCGGGACTCGCCTGTCGCCCGGGCACCCTCTTACTCGCAGCGCGAGATGTCGATCGCCTCGTCGGCTGCGCGGCGCTGGAGGTATGCGGCGAGCATGCGCTGCTGCGCTCGGTGGCGGTGGCCGCGAACCGCAGAGGTGAAGGGCTTGGCGACCGGATCGTCGAGGCGGCGCTCGAGCTCGCCTGCAGGCTTCGGGTCGTGGAGGTTTATCTGCTCACCGACAGTGCCGAGGGCTTCTTCGCGCACCACGGCTTCGAGCCCGTGGATCGGTCGCGGGTCCCGGGCACAGTCACCGGGTCACCGGGATTCACCACCTGCCGCTGCGTCGATGCGACGTGCATGGCAAAGAGACTGGAAGCGCGTCGAGAGCGCCGTCACTTCAGCGCCCCTGCTCTCTCGTTGCACGACCTGGCACCGACCGACCGGCCCGAGCCGACACGTTGCGCCTGCGAGTGAGTCACTGGAGGAGAGACGATGCGAACCAGCGAGCGGCAGAAGCTCTTCAACGCCTTCTACAAATCGGCGCGCCACAACGACGTCCTCGACGAGCGTACTACCCTTTTCCTCCACTTGGCGTCCGCCATGGCCGTCGGCTGCTACCCTTGAATGGAGGAGTACTTTGGCGTTGCCAAAGATATCGGGATAACGCAGGACGAGATCGACGCCGTCCAGTCCATCGTGATGGCGGTGTCGGGCGGACGGGTGCGCGCCCAGTTCCGCGAGGCAAGGCAGGGGGGGCGGGGGGCGGTCGAGAGGACTAAAACGAAATAGGGCCGTTTATCGTAGTACCGGATGAGCGACCCATGAAGAGAATCTCCACGCTGGTCATGACCCTACTGGGCGCGGCCGTGGCGCTCGCCGCGGCCGCAGCCGTCTGGCCCTCCTCGCCCTACGCGTCCGTCTCGGGGATAGTGATCGCCGATGTCGTCATCGTCGCCCTCGGCATCGCCGCCCTCATCGCGGCTGCACGCGCCGGCCGGCTGAAGCCGCCGAGCTGGGTTCTCTGGATAGCCTGCGGAGCACTCTTAGGTGCCGCGGCCGCGGGGCCCTTGAAGCTGGCCATCTGGCTCGTCCCCGCGGCGCTGACGATCGGGGCGGCCGGAGTGTTCGCCGGCCTCCAGGGTCTCGGAGGAGCGCTGCGGCGGCTCGGGCTAGCCTTCGCCGCTCTCATCTTCAACTTCGCCTTCCTGTGGTCCGTGACGACGGGCGGCGAGCCACGTCTCACACCGTCGGAGTTTCGCGCCAAGGACTTCCGCGTCAATTCGTTCCTGGCGGATGTGCCACTCCACGACGTTTGGGTCTTTCACCTGCAGGGCGGCGATGACGGGCTTACGCTCCTCGATGCACAGGAGGTCCTCGCCCAGGGCTCGCCGCTCGACGCGAACACGGCCGTAGCCGTGCTGGTCGGGTTCCGCATGTTGGTCGGCGGCCTTATCGGTATGGACGACGAGAAGTACTTCGACCCATCCGCGTCGTACACCAGGCGACTGACGGAAGAGGATCGCGCACGCATGCTCGAGGAGCCCGGCACCGGAAGCGAACTGTTCCGGACCGTCTACGCGTTCGAGAACGAAGAGCTGGCCGAGATGATGAACCTCACGGCGCACGCCTTCTTCTGCATGGCGATCGAGCCGACCGGTGACGGCTACACGATGTACTGGGCGATCTACGTCAGGGAGACCGGTGGGCTCACTTCTATATATATGTCGCTTATCGATCCGTTCCGCAGACACATCGTGTACCCCGCCATCGTTGGTGGCGTGGAGCGCACGTGGGCGGCACAGTGGACTGAGTAGCCGCAATAGCATAGGGACACCAAGGGGAGATACGACAATGCACGCGAGTTGCGCAAAAATCGCCGTGGTTCTGTCCGCACTGCTTCTCTCGCAGGCGCCTAACGGCATCGCTCAGATCGGGCCGCCTCCGGACATGCCCTGCGACGCCGCCATGCGCGCCGAGATCATCGATTCGGTGAGCGCGGCCCTGAACCAGGTCTACGTCTTCCCCGAAGTCGCCGAGGAGATGGAAAGGCACATGCGGAGTCGTCTCCGGGACGGCGCCTACGATGAGATCGGCACCATCGGGGGGTTCACGGAAGCGCTGACCCGGGAGCTCCAGGGGGTCAGCCGCGACCGGCATCTCAGGGTCGGGTACATCAGCCCGGACCAGATGGCGGAGCTCACCGCCGAGCGCGACGAGGACGAGGCGCGACGCGAGCGACTGGAAGCCTACGCGCGCAGCAACTTCAACTTCAGGCGGATCGAGATCCTGAGCGGCAACGTGGGCTATCTCCGCTTCGACAGCTTCGTGTCGGCGGAATACTCGGGCGCCACCGCCATCGCGGCGATGAACTTTCTGGCCCACTGCGACGCCCTCATCATCGACCTGCGCAACAACGGCGGCGGTTCGCCGAGTCTTATTCAGCTCATCACGAGCTATCTCTTCGATGAGTCGGTCCATCTCAACAGCTTCTACATCCGTGAGAGTGACAGCTGGGACCAGTTCTGGACGCAATCGCACGTCGAGGGCCCGCGGATGACGGATACCGACCTCTATGTGCTGACCAGCGAGTTCACCTTCTCGGGTGCGGAGGAGTTCACCTACAACCTGAAGAACCTCGAGCGGGCGACGATCGTCGGCGACACGACTGGCGGCGGAGCGCACCCGGTGAGCCAGCGGCTTTTCACGAACCTGAACGTCGCCATGGCGCTTCCCTTCGGGCGCGCCGTCAACCCGATCACAGAGACCAACTGGGAGGGCGTGGGCGTGATCCCGGACGTCGCGGTCGCCCAAGAGGTGGCGCTGGAGACCGCCCACTTGATGGCGCTCAGTAAGATCCGGGAGGGCGAAACGGACGAGGGTCGCCTGTACACGCTCGACTGGCATGTCCAGGGCCTCGAGGCTCAGCTGAACCCGGTCACCGTCGATCCCGACGTCCTGGCGTCATACGCAGGCAGCTACGGGCCACGGACCCTGACCTTCGAGGACGGAGAGCTCTGGTACCACCGGGCGGGGCGCCCGCTGCGGCGCGTGATCCCAATGACCGAGCGTCTTTTCCGCTTCGACGACATCGACTACTTCCGCCTCGAGGTCGTGCTCGACGAGTCCGGCCGCCCGGTCAAGCTGATCGGCCACTACGACAACGGCACTCAGGACGAGTCGCCGCGGACGGAGACGTAGGCTAGAAGGAGTGGCGCGGGCGACCCCCTCAGCGCCCGCGCTTTCGGTAGAGGGCGTTTGCGGTGACGCGGCGCCCCGAATCGGTCGGGGTCTCCACGGTTTCAGTGGGCACGACCGGCACCAACCCGTGAGGGGCCATCTCCGCATCCAGCTCGTCCGCAGCGAGCAAGTAGAGAGGGCCCGCATCGAATCCCTCGTACAGATGACGTGCGCCCGCAACGCGGCGCAGGGCTTCGCCGTACGGCTCGAACCGCGGGGTGAAGTTCGCCACCAGGACCAGGCCGTCCGGGACCAGCACACGGGCGGTCTCCCTCAACGCCCGATCCCATATTTCGTCGCTTACCGCGTTATGGTAGACCCCCAGCGCGACGACCAGCTGGAAGGATGCCGAAGCGAAATCGCCCAGATCTTCCATACGTCCGACCCGCACCCGTCGCTCCGCCTCGCCGACCCCGAGCACGGCCGCGACCCGCTCCCGCGTCCTCGCCACCATCGAGGACGAAGAGTCGATCGCCTGCACATCAAAGCCACGCTCGGCCAATACCGCGGTGTTGCGGCCACCCGCACAGCCAAGATCTAGCACACGCGTAGCGCCGGGCCCCTCGAACGAATCGAGCAACTCCAGTAGGCGTCGGTCCGGCTCGCGACCGGCGAATTCCTCGACCCGGTCCGGGTCCTCCCAGAAGGAGTGAGCGTCGGCCATCTGGCAGGTGGTGGAAGAGTGAGTCAAGCGCGTCGCGCTGCTCGTCGCGGCACGAACCTCGGCACCCGACGACAGTACTCAATGTATTCCTCGCCGAACCGGTCGCGCAGCTCCCTGCGCCGAATCGCTATCCGCGCACCCGCCAGAAGAGTCAGCACGGCCAGCGCGATCAGCAGATAGCTCATCCCGAAATCGACCGCCAGGATCCAGTCGCGGGCCAGGAACACGCCCACCATGTATGCCAGGGTCGGCACGCCCAGGATCGAGTACGTTCAGACGGGCCCTAGTCTTCGCCAGAATCCCGCGAAGGGATGGATTGCCAGCCAGAGCAGAAGCCCCGGCGGATAGGCCAGCACAACGGCAAGCGCGAGGACGTAGCGAGCCGCGTTCACGGGGTCGGCTCAAGCGCGGAACTGTGAATCGTCGCGCCGCGCTGCTCGAGCACGGCCGAACATCCAGATGAAGACACCCATCAGCCCCACCCAGAAGACGATGCGGAAGACCATCCAAAACGATAGTCCCTCCTCGAACGTCATCTGGACGTACAGGGCGATCATCACGAGGGACACGATCGTCGCGACCGCGAAGAACCAGGGCGGCGTACCACGCTTCTCGCTCATCTGTGTTGCCTCCTCGCCGTGACGCTAGCGCTCGCCAACCCGATACGCCACGACCCGGTTGTCGACGAACGTGGGGATGATCAGCAGGTTGCGTTCGCGGATGTACTCGAAGTCCGCGGCGTTCACCCCGTCGTACAAGGTGTCGAGAATCTCTACCACGTCACCGGACGGCGAGATGACGTACGTCTGTCCCTCCCAATGCGAGACCAGATAGTTGCCTCGGTTATCCACACGAATCCCATCTACGACGCCCACTCCGAGGTTGATGATCTCCCTGACCGTCTTGTCCCTCAGGTGAACCGCCTTGAGCTTGCCGTCCCCTGTGTTGCCCACCAGCAGGTAGTCGCCATGGACAAAGAGACCGTTCGCCCTGATGATCTCGTCGTTCAGCCACACCTCGAACGCGCCGTCCTTGAACCGGTAGATGCGGCTGTCGATGTGTGAGGACGGGCGCGTGTCGGAGATGTAGATGTTCCCCTCGCCATCGATGGCCAGGTCGTTCGGGAAATCGGCGTCGGGGATCGGGTAGCGGTTGACGATACGGCCCGTCTCGAGGTCGATCTCCGTCAAGTTTCGCCGCTCCGTGACCCACAGCCTGTCGTTGTAGATGCCCAGCCCGGTCGGCGCGTGCAGGCCCTCCACCCACTTGTGCTCCACGACCTCGCCGGTCAGCGCAAGCTTGGAGATGTAGCCCGTCAGGTCCGGCTTCTGCGCGTACTGGTTGTCGAAGTTGCTGACGTAGAGGACGTCGCGCTCCGGATCGTACTGCACCGACTCCGGTGTCAGGAAGATCTGCGGCGTCTCCCAGACCTTCGTCGCCCGGTCGTGCTCGCGGATCGGCGGATCGAGCTCGCGGTCGGCCTGCATCATGATGCCCCAGCCGCCGAAGGTCTCGGTGACCATCATGAAGATCTCGTTCAAGCCTCTCTCCGTCGTCACGTGCACGGCATCGTACGGGCCCAAAACACCCAGGAAGGACGGGTCGCGGTAGCGGTAGCCGCTGTTCCCGGAGAAGACCTTCTCCCCGTTGAAGAAAAGGTCGACCTCATCGCTGTAACCAAACGACAGCTTGATGTTCTCGCCGCCGTCCGAACGGAAGACGGTCCGGGCGAGGACGAGGTCTCCCTCTTGATTCTCGCGTGTGACGAACCTGGCGATGTCGACCAGACCCGACGCCTCCGGCGTCACAGTCTGCCAGCCCGCCATGAAGATCGAGTAGAAGTGAGGGTAACCCTCACGATTGACGCGCTGTGCCGGATAGGTTCGCGAGACCTCCCAGTCGGCGATCGTGCCGGGCGGCGTCTCCACTGCCGGCGGTTCATCGAACGCGAGGTTTTTATCCGCCCGGAAGCGGAAGTTCGAGAAGCATGCCGTCCCGTCGGCCGGACCCAGCACTCCGACGCTACCGCCGCTCACGCCGTGCTTGAGCTCGTGCATGACCAGGGCCGGCTCTTCCATGTCGTTCAGGTAGAAGCGAGCCTGCGTGCCCTTGTACTCGAGCTTCAGATGAAGCCACTCGTCTTCGGGAATCTCCGCACCGGCTGTGTATCCTTCACCGTTGTACAGCTGCCAGCCCGCCACACGATTGATGACCGGCGTCGAGCGTGAACCGTTCACGGCGACATCGACCTCGACTACGCCGTCCTCGAACCCCACGTCGCTCAGGTAGGCCGCGCCGCTGAAACACTCCCTACCCAGATGGTCCCGTACCTCCCCGCCCACGACGTGCCAGCGCTCGGAATCGAACGGGACGGAGTCACCCTGCGCGAAGCTGCCCGGCGCCAAGAGGACAATTCCCAGGATGGCGAGTACCGGTGCTGCAGTGCTCACAAACATGTTGTTGCTCATAGACTCTCCCCTATCAGCGGTCGGTCGTACTTATGCCGAGTCCGGTGAGTGTATGGGAAGTACGGGTAAGTGCGGGCCGAGGGATCGCCGGCTCGCCGGAGGGGTGGCCCCACAAAGGAATGGGACAGGTGGAGGGCGACCCTGAGGCCGCCCGCTCGCTCGGGTGCACGGTGTCGTGTGACGGCAACCCTTAGCATCCCACCTGCCCGCTGTACACCCAACTACGAGAGCCGGCGGTGTCAGGTTTCGCGGATGAGGTCGCCGAGGGATCCTCTCGCTTCATGTCGCG
>JBDHKT010000082.1:0-7102 GCA_039586255.1 Gemmatimonadota bacterium
CAAGGTGGACCCCCGGGGGGACCCCCGGTGCCGACCACGCTCCGAGATCCCCTCTTTCGGCAGCCTGCTTCAAGCCGTCGAGCACTCGCCCTCGTGGATAGCCTGCAGTTCCTCTGGGCTCAGCTCGACCGCTGCACTGGCCGCGGAATCGAGGACGTGTTCCACCGTCCGAGCGCCCGGGATGACGATTACGTTGGGCGCGCGGGCCGCGACCCAGGCGAGGACAACCGAATGGGGCGAGGCGCCGTGGGCCTCGGCGATCGGTTGGAGCACGGGGTTGCCGGGCAGCTTTTTGTTAAGTCGGCCACCTCCTACGGGGCTGTAGGCCAAGTAGCCTATTCCGTTCTCGTTACAGTACTTAACTGCACCATCGTGAGGTGATTCATTAAAGAACGGATTGAGCCGATTTTGGACCGTCGCCACATCGACGATGTCCCGAGCCGCCTCGATCTCGTGCACGGAGACGTTGGAGAGTCCCACCCAGCGCACCTTCCCCTCCTGCTGTAGGTCGGCGAAGACGCCCACGCTATCGGCGAACGGAACTTCCGGGTCCGGGGCGTGGAACTGGTAGAGATCGATTCGGTCGACGCCGAGAGCTTTGAGCGAGCGCTCGCACGCCGCTCTGACATGTGCGGGGCGACCGTCGGTTTCCCAGCGACCGCCGGGGCGTGTGAGCCCGGCCTTGGTGGCGACGAGGATCGAGTCGCGATCTCCGGTCCAGGCGGCCAGCGCCTTGGCAACCAAGCGCTCGTTGTGCCCGATATCGTCGTCGTCGAGGCAGTAGACGTCGGCCGTATCGACGAGTGTCATCCCGGCGTCGAGGGCCGAGTGTATTACCTGAATACCCTGCGCCTCGTCGGGGCGGCCGGAAATAGAAAGCGGCATCGCGCCGAAGCCGACGGCCGTTACGGCCGGCGGTCCGGCGCCCAGCGGACGCGTCTTCACTATCGAGAGTCCCCGTTACCGGCAGTGAGAACCTGCCGGATCTTCTCCAGCAGCTTATCCTGAGTGAAAGGCTTGGAGATGAACTCCATGTCCGACGTCACCATCCCATGCTGCAGCACGGTGTTGTCGCTGTAGCCGGACATGTAGAGCACCTTGATGCCGGGGCGCAACGCCGAGACGGTCTGAGCGAGATCGCGACCGCTCGTCTCCGGCATGATCAGGTCGGTGATCAGGAAGTCGATGGTGCCGCCATACTCCTCGGCCAGGCGGACAGCGTCGCCGGCGTTGCCCGCCTCGACGACGTTGTAACCGCTGCTCTGTAGCGTCCTGCGCACGACCGCCCTGACGGAAGGGTCGTCCTCGACCAGCAGGGCCGTTTCGTGCCAACCTCTCATCGACGACCTTCTGTCACCGGCGGCCGAGTCTGCGTCACCCTGCTGGTCCTCCGGCACCTCTACGCGCGGGAGGTAGACCTTGAACGTCGTTCCATGCCCCGGCTCGCTATAGACCCAGATGTAGCCGTTGCTCTGCTTGACGATCCCGTATACCGTGGACAGGCCGAGCCCCGTACCCTTGCCCGCCTCCTTCGTCGTGAAGAAGGGCTCGAAGACCCGCGACGTCGTCGCCTCGTCCATCCCCGCTCCGGTATCGCTTACGGCCAGCATGACGTACGAACCGGACTCGACGGGCGCGTGTGAGCCGACGTACGCCGCGTCGAGATCAGCGTTCGCGCTCTCGATCAGCAGTCGGCCGCCCTCCGGCATCGCGTCGCGCGCGTTCACTGCAAGGTTCAAGATCACCTGCTCGACCTGACCGGGGTCGGCGTTCACCAGGCCCAGATCCGGAGACAGCTTAGTGGCCAGCTCGACATGCTCGCCGATCAGGCGCACGATCATCGTGCTGACGCTGGCGACAACATCGTTCAAATCGAGCACGACGGGCTCGAGCACCTGACGGCGGCTGAAGGCCAATAGCTGGCGAGTCAGTCCGGCCGCCCGCATGCCGGCCTGCCTGATCTCCTCCAGGTCCAGCCGCCTCGGATCATCCTGCGCCACCCTGTTCAACAGCAGCTCGCTGTTGCCCAGGATGGCCGTCAGCAGATTGTTGAAATCGTGGGCGATGCCACCGGCCAGCTGGCCGATCGCCTCCATCTTCTGCGACTGCTGCAACTGTTCTTCGAGCTCCTGCTCGCGGGTCACGTCGCGGGCGGCGCAGACATAGTTGACCATTTCACCGGCGGCATCTCTCACAGGCGAGATAGTGGCATTCTGGCGGTAGAGCGTTCCATCTTTCCTCAGGTTGATGAAATGGCCGGTCCATACTTCGCCGCGCTCCAGCGTCTCCCACATCTCGCGGTAGAATTCCTCGTCGTGTTTCCCGCTCTTCAGAATCGCCGGCGTCCTGCCGACGGCGTCCTCACGGGAATACCCCGTGACCCGCTCGAACGAAGGATTGACGTACTGGATGGTGCCGTCGAGGTCGGTGATGATGATCGCTTCAGCGCCCTGCTCGACGGCCGTTGCCAGCAGCTTGCTCGCCTGTTCCGCTCGCCGGCCCTCACTGGTGTCGATAATGAGCCCCTCGAGGGCTATGATCTCGCCGTCGGGCGCGCGGACACCGACACCCTGCTCCCAAACCCACTTCTCTTCCCCGGCGGCGGTCCTGATACGATAAGTGAGTTGGAACGGCCGGTTCTCCTTCACCGCCGCCTGTACCTCTTCCCAACCCTCTGACCGATCGTCGGGATGGATCAATTGCCCGTAGGAGGTCAGCTTATCGTTAATGAGATCGCTAGGCTGGTACCCAGTGAGCTCGTAGCAGCCGCTGCTGACGAACCCCATCGACCAGCTGTGGTTGTTCCTGCAGCGGTAGGCCATCCCCGGGAGGTTGCCCATCAACGTGGCCAGTGCGCGCTGGCTCTCGCTCAGCGCCGCCTCGGCCCGGGCACGCTCGATGGCGTAGCGTACCGTGCGACCCAGGGTGTGGGCGTCCATGCGCCCTTTAACGACGTAGTCCTGGGCGCCGCGCCGCGCTGCCTCCATTGCCGGCGCCTCGTCGTCGCCGTGGCCCAGAACGACGATCGGGACGCCCGGGGCATCGGCGTGCACCCGGTCGAACGTCATTAGCCCGCTGCTATCGGGCAGCCCGAGGTCGAGGAGAACTACGTCGATCCCACCGGCGGCAAGGCGCGTCAGGCCGGCGGACAGACAGTTGGCATGCTCAACGGTGAACTCGCCGCCCGCCGAGCCCAGCATTCCCTGCACGAGCCGGGTGGTGCCGGGATCGTCCTCGATCAGCAGGACACGTGTCGCTGGCTCCGTCATCGGGGATAGTGGCGTTGCTTGCGTACCAGTGTCGGCGTTCAGATCTGGAATTAGGGAGCGCTCGTGGGCCAAACCGGTTCAAGGACGGCGCGCGAGAGCCCGTACGGGTAGGGGGAGGACAGGCGTTCTGTTGCTGCCGAGCGTCTAATATGTGTAAATCCCAACGATTTAGGAAGGTCGGGTGATTTCGCCCGTTCCCTCGAGCGCCTGGACCGCCGCTTCCAGCACCCGTCCCAGCAACGCCGGGTCCCGTGAGCTGATGTGCCCCTCCTCCAGCCAGATGAGCTGCTTCGGCTCGCGCGCTGCCGCGTACAGCGTGTCCACCGACTGCTGCGGGATCCGCGAGTCCAGCGAACCGTTGATGAGGATCATCGGGCGCGGCGCTACCTCAGCAGCGTAATGAAGCGGTTCGATAGGATCGAGCAGCCAGGCACCGGCCCGGGCCAGCGCCGACCTAAACCAGCGCGGTTTCAGGTTCAGATTCGCTTCCAGAATCGTTTTGTAGTCGCCCCCGCCGTAGATCACCAGGACCGGCCCGGCCCGCTCCTCGAGCGCCCCCACAACGGTGATCAACTGGGCACCGAAGCTAGCACCGACAAGAACGACCCCCGTCGAGTCGCACTCGGACCGCGTCTCCAGGTAGTCGACGGCCAGCATGACCGCCGAAGGGGTGAGCAACATCGAGCGCCGCACGGCGAGCACGCGAACCAGGAATTGCCACCAGGTGAGTTGAGTCGGCCCGTCCCAGGGATAGTCGAGACCGAGGATAACGTAGGGCGATGCCGGGTTGACCAACTCCGCGGCCATTCGGCCGGTGTTGGTGCCGCCGATGACGATCAGCGACGGCCAGGGCCCCGGCGCGCGCGGCACCCGCAGGTGCCCACGCACTCGATAGCCGGCGCTGCTGGCCAGCCTGATGTGGAATGCTTCGTAGAGTGTGTCACCATCGGCGGCCTCGACCTCTACCCCCACCAGCTCACCCTTCTGCTGCAGAAACTGGTCCGGCGCATCGAACGCCAAGGCGTATTTCAACCAGATGACCGCCACCACTGCGAAGGCTAAGAGGAGGCCGCCTCCCCAGAGGGTGAATCTTCGCAGGCCACCCCGTTTCAGGTTTCCTCCTTGGCGCTTCGCCGCTGCATCTGCGGTTACTGCTCCGGATCGGCGACACGTGTGAAGACAATGTCGCCAACGTTGGGTTCGAATGGGACCAGCAGCCGGTCGATCGCGCCTCTCTTGTTGTACCGGAACATCACCTTCATCTCGTCGAATTCGACGAGCGGGTCCTCCGGAACTTCGAAGACGTCATAGTGGAAGTGCTCGAGTGGCGCACTCATGTTGTTGAACGTGGCCTTCAGCTTCGCGCCGTCGAACTCCACGCGAATTACGCCGTAGCCCGGATGCTCGTACTCACCAACGTACTCCGACAGCTCGTGTGACGGTGAAGTGCCCGCCACTCGATAGTTTAGCTCTTCCTCATCCGATCGTTCGGCGGCTTCGCGCGCTTGCGCCTGCTGCTCTCTCACACGGGCCGGCCAGTCGACGGGCTCGAGACCCAGGAGTTGGTCATAGGCGCGGCGCGCCACGATCGACGGTACCGGATTGTTGCCCGACATGTTCGTCAGGATGATCAGGCCGACCCGCTCTCGCGGCATGAGCGAGAGCAGCGCGCTGAACCCGTCGATGCCACCGCCGTGCTGCACCACCTTGTGTCCACGATAGGTCCCTATGGAGAAGGCCATGCCGTAGGCGCTGTGCCCCAGCTCGTCGTACTGGATGCTGCTCTGTATGGCCATCTGTGGCGTTTGCATCTGCCGCGCGTTGGTCTCGGAGAGTAGCTGCTCGTCGCCGTATTTCCCTGCGTCGATATGGAACTGGACGTAGCGAATCATCTCCTCGACGCTCGAGTTAATCGAGCCCGCGGGGCCGATCTCATCGATGTTGCGGAAATCGATCTGCCGGACATCGTCACCGATTAACGTGTAGGGATACGCGAAATCATCCGACCTCGGCGACTCGGTCACCGAGAAATTCGACCGGGCCATCCCCAAAGGCTCGAAGATCCGTCTGCTGACGAGATCCTCCCAGGGCATGCCGGCCAGCCGGCCGGCAAGGTAGCCAGCGGTCATGAACATGAGGTTCTGGTACTGGTAGGCGGCGCGGAAGTCCCGGCTCGGTTCCAGGTAGCGGAGCCGCTCATACAACTCTCGGCGCGTGAAGTCCGAGCCGTACCACACGAGGTCGTGACGCGGAAGCCCAGACCGGTGAGTGACGAGGTCACGGGGAGTCATCCGCTCGCTGGCGACGTCATCGTACAGCTCGAAATCGGGCAAGTAGGTGCGCACCGGCTCATCCCATTCGAACCGGCCTTCGTCGGCGAGCATGCCAAGCGCCGTGACGGTGAACGATTTGGCGATCGAGCCGATGGCGAATAGTGTCCGCGGCGTAACCGGTAGTTCCTCGTCCACGTCGCGGTACCCGTAGCCCTTCGAGACGATGACCTCGCCGTCCTCGACGATGGCTATGGCCAAGCCGGGCACCTTCCATTCCGCCATGACCTCGCCGATGAACGCGTCGAGGCCGTTGAGCCGAGGCTCGACGTCGGTGCGCCCGGCCGTCGCCGCGCTTTGCGGCTGGGCCACCGCGCCCGCCGGACAGGAAAGCACCACGAAAAACAGCAGTGTATACACGACACTTCTACGCATGTCGCCTCCTCGGTCGATCACGCCGCCTGTTCATTTGTCTTTTCCGGATCGTTCGGCTGGCCGCGCTACATCAGTCGGGCGTCACCTTGTAGACCTCATCGCCCTTCCTGACGCGCTCGTTCACCTTGAACGCCACCTCCGTGCCGGCCGCCGCCGCTTCGACAGCCTCATGCTCCACCTGCATGGAAGTGACCTCCTGCTCGAAATCGGTGGTATTTCCACGGACGTGGAGGACATCGCCGATCTTGATGCCGGCGACGAGCTTCACGACCCCGACTTCGGGCTTGGCGAAGTAGTGGGTAATGCTACCGACGAGTTCCTCTGCCATGATGCCACCTCCAGCGGAGCGCGGGAATGCGAGCGGCTGGGCGCCCGGTGCTATTGTCTGAGGCTTGGTTGTCCAACGTACCGCTGGGGACGGTCTCGGGAAAGTGGCGGAACGTAGACCGCCCCTGCTATACTGAGGACCGGGAGGCACCCCCGCGCTCCCTCGCCTGCCCTTCCGGCCGGCGATAATATCGACATTCGGATCCCGGGCGCGTTAGCCCGGCGGTATGGAGACCGAGTACGGTCAGGGAGGCATCTGGGAATGGCCGGCACCAAAGGCACGATCGGCATCCTCACGGGCGGAGGCGATGTACCGGGACTCAACCCGGCGATCCGCGCCGTCACGATTCGCGCCCTGCGCGAGGGCTACCGGGTCCTGGGTATCAAGCGCGGCTGGGCAGGGTTGGTGGACTTGATCCCGGACAAGGAGGCCGACAACTCGGCCTCCGTCACGACGCTGACGCAGGAGGTGGTGAACCGCGCCGGACGAACCGGCGGCACGTTCCTGCACACCTCGCGCACGCGGCCGAGCCATCTTCCCAAGGTACTCGTACCCGGGCACCTCGCCGACCGCTACAGCGACGAGATCAACGACGTCACACCCGATGTGCTAAAGAGCCTGGAGTTTCTGGGCATCGACACGCTGATCCCGATAGGCGGCGACGACACACTGAGCTACGCCCTGCGCCTGCACCAGGAGGGCGTCAAAGTCGTGGCGATCCCGAAGACGATGGACAACGACGTGCCGGGGACAGACTACTGCATCGGGTTCAGCACCTGTGTTACCCGCACGATCGAGTT
>JBDHKT010000596.1:0-2555 GCA_039586255.1 Gemmatimonadota bacterium
AGTCCGCAGATCGACGTTGACACCGGTGTGACCTGGGGCTTGGGCATCGGTCTGCAGGAGAACGAGACCGGCCGGGGGTTCTGGCACTGGGGCGACAACACGGGCTACAAGGCTTACACCCTGACGTACCCCGACCGCGGCGTCGGGATGATCTGGTTCACCAACAGCGAGAACGGCCACTCGATACTCGAAGCGATGCTCGCCGAAACAGTGGGCGGCGAACACTTGGCAGTCGCCTGGTTGGACTACGAGCAGTACGACGCCCCGACTCGGCGAACGCGAGAGACCGTGTTGCAGATCATCGAGGAACAGGGTGTCGCGGCCGGGATTACGGCGTACCGAGAGTTAAAGGAGAGCAACCCACCGGAAGCCTTCGATGAATACGTGCTGAACACGCTGGGCTATCGACTGATGCGAAGCGACCGCGTCGACGGAGCGATCGAGATCTTCAAGCTGAACGTCGAGGAATACCCGGACGCCTCGAATCCCTACGACAGTCTGGGCGAGGCCTACATGGAGGCGGGTGAGCTGGAGCTGGCGATCGAGAACTACGAGAAGTCGCTGGAGCTGAACCCGGACAACACGAACGCCGTGACCATGCTGGAGCGGATTCGGAGCCAGACGGGAGGCCGGGAATAACCCGGGTCGTTATCTACAACTGAAGCTCCATCTCGTACTGGCTGACGTAGCGGCGAAAGCCGAGCCCGCTCAGGAAGCTCTGCATGCCGTGGTCGTCCCGCTGGACGTTCACGATCCTGATGTCCGACTCCCTGTTCCGGACGCTTTCGATGAGGTGCCCCACCAACCGGTTTCCAACCCCCTGCCTGCGGTCGGATCGCTTGACCACAACCGTCATGATCCAGCTCAACCCCGGATAGTATACCAGCAGACCGGCGGACCGGGGAATCCGCCGTATCGACGCGAAGCTGTTCTCCCACGACGGCGGCCAGTCCAGCGCATCGGCGAAGATCGATAAGCGATCTCTATCGACAGGTCTGATCTCGACATCCTCCTCCGCCGCAAGAGGAACCACGCTGTCATCGAGGCCCAACCGGAAACATTCGAACTCACGAACGATCTCGAAGCCCGATCTCTCGTAGGCCTTGATCGCGGGCTCGTTCTCCTGCAGCACCTCGAGCACGAACCGCTCCAACCCCTTCTCCTTCAGCCGCGGTGCCGCGAAATCGAACATGGCCCTTGCCACTCCCAGCCCACGGAATCCTTCGATGACGCCCGTTCCTATGTCGAAGGCCGCCGGCGCGCCCTTCCACTGATCGACGCCGATCAATGTGAACCCTACCATGCCTTCAGCGGAGTAGGCGCCAACCGAGGACTCGAAGTCGATGCCGTTCTTAACGGCTCGATTGAGCATCCGCTCCTCGGTCATGTAGCTCATGTCCAGGGCGTAGTCGGAGAACGCCCGGACGAACGTGCGGTAGACGGCGGGAAACGCGCCTGCGTCGAGGAACCTGTAACCGAGAGACATGGGTTAGGGGATGATGATCCCTCGCTTCGCGAGGTCCGCTGCCACCTCCATGCTCAAGCGCCCGCCCCACTCCTGCCCGGCGCGCATGCTCTCCTCCGCGAGTAAGGGTTGTACCTCGACCAGCCGCTTGCCCAGCGGGCTCTCATAGAAAGCGATCAGCTGTCGGATCTCGTCAAGCGTCAGATGCCTGTCGTACAATGGGACCAAAAGCTCGATGAAGCCGTCGACATCCTCTCGCAGCCGGGCTGCGAACTCCTCCCAAAACACGTCGGGAATCTCGGGGTTCGCCGCCCTCTGGAGCGGCATCGAGGCCTCGATCGATGTCACCATGAGCTCGCTAGCCCCCGTGACCTGGAGCAGCTGGCGGATCGCCGCAGCCTTCTCCGGCTCGATCTGAGCGGCCGCCGCGCCCTGCTGCGCTAAGGCCGCCGTGCCACTGCCGAGAGCGGCCGAGAGGATCCAGGCACTCAACAGGCAGCGGATCACACGGAAGGGAGACGGCCGAACGGGCTTCAAGTCATCCTCCTGTCCAGTGGTCAGTCCGAAGGCCCCGCTTTGCGCAGACAGCAGATGGCGAAGAGGTCGTGGGCCCAAACGGGGAACACGTGGCTGAACCCGGCGGCGCGCCCCTCGCTCAGCGTGCCCTCGACGGTGAGCGGATTATCCTCGGTCGCTTCTTTCTCGTTGTTCTGGCGTACCAGTTCGTCCGGGCAGCCGGCGGCGCGGGCGAACATGCTCCTGTACTCGACGAAGTGCTTCTGAATCCGCTCGTCGGCATAGCATATCATGTCACCCCAGACGAAGGTGCCTCCCGGCTCCAGCCAGTCGTGCAGTTTCGCGAGCACGCGCCTCCTATCATCAGGCGCGATGTTGTGCAGCACCAGGTTCGTGAAGATGGCGTCGTAACGCTCATCGGGCTCGAAATTGACGATGTCCTGGTGGACGAGTCGTACCCTGTCGGCCACGTTCTCCAGATTCGCCTGCGCTTCCCGGAACATCTCGTCGGAGATCTCCAGAGCCGTAACGCGGACGTCGGGCACGCTCTCGAGTACCATAGCGGTGACGTTGC
>JBDHKT010000083.1:0-7066 GCA_039586255.1 Gemmatimonadota bacterium
TTTTTTTCTGCGGATTAGCAGGAGACGTGGGGTCGCCCGGTGCGGGCTACAGACCCGCGAAAGGGAGGGCGGGGCGCTGGGCCACGAGCGGACATTTGGAGCGCGGTGGCCCGTATCGCTCCCGGCCCTTCACCGCGCGACATGAAGCGAGGGCCCAGCGCCCCGCCCGGCCGCACACCGCAACGCTAGAAGAAGATCAGCAGTGTCACGACGACCAGACCGCCGCCGACGGCGAGCTTCCTCCAGAGCGGCGTGCCCGAGTCGACGAAGTCGCTGCTGGGGGCGCTACGGGTCCAGACGGCGATGACGCCGCAGAGCGCGTCGGGGCTGGCGAACTGGCCGGGGTACTCGGCGAGGCCCTTGTAGACCTCGACGCCCTCGACGTCGGAGGGGAAGACGAGATCGTCGAGGCTGGCGCCGCCGGTGCGGTAACCGTCCAGGTAGACGATGGGGAAGCAGGGGCCGGGCCGCCCGCCGGGATCGAAGTGCTTGTAGGGGTTGAGGACGATGTAGTCGCTGGGGCCGGGCCGGTCTACGATAGACACGCCGGGGACCTCGGCGATGAGATGGGTGACGCGGAGCGGCTGCCGCCGCTCGATCTCGTCGCGGGTGATGTAGCTGCCCTGCCCGTGATCGACCCGCTCGTGGAAGCCCCACAACCTGGGCGAGACCTGCCAGCGCACGACCTCGACGACGAGCGGCTCGAGCTCGATGGGCTGCATGGTCAGCCGCAGCTCGAGGTCGTAGAGCTGGCCGCCGGCGATCTCGATGGTGTCGCGCCGTGACCCGTAGGCGATGTGGCTGACCAGCAGCTCGTAGATGCCCCGGCCACTCTCCTCGTCCAGCACATGGCCCACGACGCGGGCCGGCGATGTGACCTGGTCTTGCTCGGCCTCTTCTTGGGCGCGAGCGGGCGTCGCCGTCAGCGCGCCTGCGCAGAGGATCGCCGCGAACCTTCTGAGGCTTGCCATCGTCCGGCCTGGCTGCGGGTTGACGTGGACACTTCAATGTGCCACGTCATCTCTGGTTGCGACAGATTATACCCTGACCCTGAGGAGACGGTTCGCGCCCCATGAAACTGTACACCGCCGTCGCGCTCGGACTTGTCGCCGGCCTGCTGCTCGGCCTCATCGCTTCGATCACCGGCTGGCCCTGGCTCTTGGGCGTAGCCACGGGGATCGAGCCCATCGGGCAGGCGTTCGTCGACCTGCTGAAGATGGTGGTCATCCCGCTGGTGGTCGTGGTGATCTTCGTCGGTGTGGGCACGCTCGGGGACCTCAGGCGTTTGGGCCAGCTGGGCGGTCTTACCCTGCTCTTCTTCGCGGCGACCAGCGCGATCGGCGTGCTGATGGGCATGGGTGTCATGCAGGTCTTCCTGCCGCTGGCCAGCGAGGCGGCGGCCGAGGCGGTGGCGGGCGCCGCGACGGAGGCGCCGGTCCTGCCGGGGCCGATCGAGTTCCTGCTCTCGCTCATCCCGAGCAACCCGTTCGCGGCGGCGGCCGAGGGCGCGCTACTGCCGCTTATCGTCTTCACGATCTTCTTCGCCGCGGCGACGGGCGCGCTTCCCGAGCGCGAGCGCGAGAACCTGCTCTCGCTGGCCGGCGCGGTGAGCGAAGCGCTAATCAAGATGGTGCACTGGATACTCTGGCTCGCCCCGATCGGCGTGTTCGCTCTGGCGGCGCCGGTCACCGCCCGGGCCGGCTGGGCGATGCTGCAGAGCCTGGGCGCCTTCATCCTCGCCGTGCTGGCCGGGCTCGTCGTATTCGTGGCGATCGTCTACCTGCCGGCGGTGCGGTTCCTGGGCGGCATGCCCGGCGGCGTGTTCCTCAAGCGCTGCCTCAACCCGATCCTCATCGCCGCCGGCACGTCGAGCACGGCGGCCACCCTGCCGGCGATGCTCGAGGCGGCCGACGAGGAGCTGGGTCTCTCGCGTTCCGTGTGGAGCTTCGTCATCCCACTGGGCGCCGGCCTCGCCCGCATGGGCACCGCTCTCTTCCAGGGCGCGGCGATCGTCTTCCTCGCCTGGCTGTTCGGTGCGCCGCTGGCCGCCGCTGGGATCGGCGGCGCCGTGCTGGCCACCTTCATCGTCTCATTCACCGTGCCGGGCATACCGGCGGGCGGCGTGGTCAGCCTGGCGCCGGCCCTGGGTGCGGTGGGCGTCCCGCTGGACGGGCTCGCCGTGCTGCTGGGCGTGGACCGCATACCCGACATGGCGCGTACGGCCACCAACGTCACCGGGATCCTGGCGGCGGCGGTGGTGGTCGACAACCGGGTCGAGATTCCCGAGGGCGAGGGAGCGCCCGCTCCAGTTTCCTAGTTGGTGCCCGTTCCGCTTGGGGACCCTGCTTCGCCGGCCTGCAGGTTGGCACACCAGAGGCTGCTGCTCCCCAGCTCCCGGCCGCTCATGAAGCCGAACAGGTGCCAGTCCGGCCGGGTGGTCAGCATCTGGCAAGCCAACTCGCCGATCTCCTCATCCGACTGTTCGCCTGCCGGCAAAAACGCGAGGCTACCGAGCGTCCACTTGCCGCGGCACGCATCGGCGCTCTCGACCGGAGTCACCGTCTCTATCAGCGCTACCCGGCCGTATTCGGGCTGCTCGACCACACGGCCGTCGAGACAAAACTGGGCGGTTTGCGCCCGGTTCTCCTCCCACTGCAGCCACAGACGACCGATACCGGCAAGCACTGCTTCGGTAACGAAGGGTTGGGCGTGATCGAGGTGATGTGCAGCGTCCGGAACATTGCCGGCAAGCTGCCCGGACGCCGGGGCCGCCAGGGCGAGTGCGGCCACCGCTGAGGCGAGCGCAGTTGGGGCTCTCATAAGGACCTCCTATTAATACTCAGGGAAGTCCCTCCATACATCTATAATGATTTCGTGTCTGTGAGGTTCCCGACGCGGGGTCGCCGGGAGATCGGCGGGGCTGCTACCAGAGCTCCTCGAGGGGCAACGCGAAACCGGGAACTACATCCTCGCCGTTCAGCGAGTCGCCGGATTCGAGCAGGGACTCGCTGCCGTTGGCGCGGTACACCCGGGCGATTCGCTTCTCGGGATCGACGACCCAGACCAGTCTGACACCGGCGTTCAGCCACTCGCCGACCTTGGTGAGCACCTGGCCGGGGCGGTCGTCGGCACCGAGGACCTCGACCACCAGGTCGGGCGCGTAGGCGGGATAACCCTTGGGTTCTTCCTCCGGCAGGCGTTCTTTGACGATGAACGCTACGTCCGGGGCCCGCACCGTGTCCGGGTCGGACTCCATCTTGAAGCCCGTCCCCGCCGCGTAGACTCGGCCCAGGTCATGCTCTTTCACCTGGCTCGCCAAGAGGAACGAAACCCGCATCGTCACCGCACCATGCCTGCCACCCGCCAGCTCGCGCACGACCAGCCTGCCCCGGATGAGCTCCGACCGCTTGTGCGGCGGCTGGTCCCGGAGTAGCTCCTCGGCCGTCATCAGCTTGGCACCGCTCATACGGCGAGTATAAGGCGAGATGGCATTCATGGCGAGCGAATCTGGGGGAGGGCCGTCAACGGTTCCTCAACGCCCGCCGGGTAGCGGGCTCAGCCCAGGAGCAGGCCCGGCAACGAGGCTATCGAATCGACTACCCAGTCCGGCTTTACGTCGGACGATTCCAGTTCTGCGGCGCGGAACTTACCGGTCCGCACCATGATCCCCTGCATCCCGATTGCCTGGGCGCCGGCGATGTCGGCCTGCAGGTCGTCGCCCACCATCGCCAGGTCGGTTAGCGCGAGCCCCATCGAGCGGGCCGCCGTCTCGAACATGGGTCGGCTGGGCTTGCCGACCAGCGTCGCATCGCGTCCCGTCGCGTACTCGAAGGCGGCGACGAACGCACCTACGTCCAGCACCCACTCGCCCGCGGTCTTCCAGTAGCGGTTGCGGTGGAGTGCGACGAACTCGACACCGTCGAGCAGCCAGCGGAACACGCGGTTCATCGTATCGAACGACCACGCGGGACCCAGGTCGCCGACCACGACGGCCTCGGGATCGTCGTCGACGATCTCGAACTCGGCGAACTCGGCGAACGAGTCTACGGGCAGGCAGACGGCGACGCGCCGGATCCCCTTCTCTCTCAGCCAGGAGACCGCGGCGAGCGGCGGAGTAAATATGTCGTCGGCGGTAGCGGTTACGGCGAAGTGCTCGAGCCAGACGGCGATGGTCGCGCGCGGCACCCGGGTCGTGTTGGTGACGAAGCGAACCGGCACGCCGCCGGAGCGTAACGCTAGGATGGCGGTGTGGGCGCCGGGGATCAGCCCTTCGTCATCGAATACGGTGCCGTCGACGTCGAGGAGCAGCCCGGAAGGTCGCTTCTCCATCGCTAACCCGCCTTCGGCACGACGCTCGAGTACACGCGACCGAAGCGGTCCGTCGTCTCGACCCGGATCTCGTGGGCGTCGCGCGATGCCGGCGCGTAGAACAGGTGACCGGTCCGTACCGGCTCGACCCACTCTCGTCGCACGGGCAGGTCGGGCCCCTTGTGCAGCTTCACCGACAGCGGATCTAACCCTATCCGACGCGCCATCTTCCCCACGCGATCGCCGTCCTCGTACCAGACGACGGTCCACCGAGGATCCCAGTCCCAGACGTTGGCGACGATCTCGTCCGGCGCCTTCGCGTCGGCGCCGTGCGGGTATGCCCGGATCTGGTGCTCGAACCCGTGGCCGGTCGACTTGTAGCGCCAGCTCACCTGCGAGCCGTCGATCTCGTAGACGGCGTAGCCTTTCGGGGCGCCGTCGGGGCAGATCGGCCCGCTCCACCAGGAACCGCAGACGGCACCGCACACGTGCTCGTGAACGCCGCTCTCGAACACGTGCTCGACCTCGTGCGTGTGGCCGACGAGGACGTGCGCCTCGTACGGCTCGAGCAGGCGATAGAGCGCCTCGGGGTTCTGGATCGCCATCGGCGTAGTGGGCTTCGCTTGATCGTCGCGCACGTGCCGGCTGCCCAGGACTGGGATGTGCATGGCGACGATGACCGTGCGGCCCGGCTCGACCCGTGCGAGGTCGTTCGCCAGCCAGGTCAGCTGGTCGTGATCCAGGTAGCCTATGTAGTCGCTGCCGTGCCAGAACACGTCGTCGAGCACCACGTAGTGGACGGCGCCGCGGTCGAAGGAGTAGTAGCGCGGCCCGAAGTGGCGCGAGAACGTCGCCGTCGCGTCCTCGTCGGTGCGGGCCTCGAAGTCCATGTCGTGATTGCCCACTACCTGGAAGAAGGGGATGCCCATCTCCGACACCGCACGCTCATAGCCGGGGTAGTGCTCGAGATTGTTGTACATGATGTCGCCGCAACCGACACCGAAGACCTCCGTGTCGCCCAGCCCGGCGACCAGGTCCTTTACATCGGGCGCCGTCTCCTGCCGCAGCCACTCCACCTCCTGCTCGTTCTGGGCCTGCGGGTCGGCGAGCAGCAGGAAGGCGTGTCGCTCGTCGGACCCGGCTAACCGCTCGAGCTCGAAGACCGCCTCCATCTCGTCGTCCGCATCGGGGCGGATCGCCTGGTAGCAGCGGGCCGTGCCCGTCGGGCTCACGGGGATCGCGTAGCCGCCCGGTACGCTCATCTGGACGAACGGCCGGTCGGCGGTGGTCACCAGCTCGAAGGTGCCGTCGCGCGCCGTGCCCACGACGTCCAGGCCGTCGCTCACCGCCACGCCACCGATCCCGCCTGAACGCTCACGCACCTGCCCGCGGATCCGCACCGGCCGTGCGGGGTGCCGCGGTGCGAGCGGCGCGTACGGGTCGGCGATGAGCCGCGTCGGTAGCGTAAGGGCAGCGGCGCCCAGCGCCGCCGTGCGCAGGAAAGCGCGGCGGCCCAGGACACTACAACGTCCCCGGGCGAGCCCATCGTCCGTGCGAATCATCGAGGCACCTCCGGAAGCTGAGGGGGCTGGGTGTGAGGAGATTTCAATAAGCCCCGGCGGGGGAAGGACGCAACCCTGAAGTCTCACTAGTCTCTCGGGGCGCCACGTCCGTATCTTTCAGGTGCTGCAAAGGAGGTCGCCATGCAAACCGCCGAACGCCTCTACCCGCCCGGGACCGACGAGAGAAACGCGATAAAGCAGAGCATCAAAGACACGCGAGGAGAGTACTATCTGTATTTCGTGCTCGGACTCGGTCTGCCGTTCGTGTTCTGGCTCGTGTTCCCCGAGCTCGAGGGGTTCTCGAGGTTCATCCAGCTACTCTGGAGATTCGTACTGTACGGTCTTCCCCCTCTCGTGTGCGGTATCGTGCTCTTGACTGAGGAACGCGAAGTCTACTACCTCAACCGCGCACTGAAGCAAGGGATCACCCACCTTTCGGATGCCGCGGTCGAGAAGGTAAACGTGCCCCGGTTCGAAGCCGGAGGCTTCAAGCATCTGAATAGCTACTCGATAAGGGTCGCAGGAAACTGGTACTACGTAGACCCGAAGACCACGAAGCAGCTCTCGCGCGGCGACCGCATCGAGATGAAGTGCGTCCCGAAGGCAGGGATGGTTTTCGAGATCAAGACGCATAGCGACGGGGACCCGGGCGAATCCAAACTCATCTACAAACGGAAGGCAGGACCACCTGTCGAGTACGACGTCGATTGAAGACCCGGATGTGCTGATCCCCAGACCGTTCCACCTCTCGCTGGCCTCGCGGTCGTATCGCCTACTATCTTTCGGCGCGGAAGGTGAACCTCCAGACGCAAACTCATGACCTCTTTCCTGTCACGTCTCCGAGAGCGCAAGCTCGCGCAGTGGGCCCTGGCTTATCTGGCGGGGGCGTGGCTGATCTTCGAGGCCACCGAGGTGTTGGCCGGGCCGTGGAACCTGTCCCCCACGTTCCAACGGGGTGTCCACCTCCTCCTCGGTATCGGCTTCTTCATCATCCTGGTCCTCGCCTGGTACCACGGCGAAAAGGGCCGCCAGCGAGTCAGCGGGCCGGCCCTGGCCGCGGCCGGGCGGGCTCTGCAGCTGGACCCGCTCTCGGTCGTCATCAACCAGAACCTGGGACAGACGCTCAGGTGGGCGGGCCACTACGAAGCCGCGATATCCCAATACGAGAACACACTCGAGCTGAGCTCGGAGTTCTC
>JBDHKT010000084.1:0-7054 GCA_039586255.1 Gemmatimonadota bacterium
AAGAACGCCGAGATCAGCACGGCGATGGGCCGGCGCAAAGCGCGCAACCTGAAGGCGAGCGCAGCCGACATCGTCGCCATGAACGACGTGAGCTGCATGACCCATCTGAACGGGATACTCGAACGTGAGGGCCACACCTGCCGGGCCGTGCATATCGCCGAGTTGCTGAATGGGAGACCCGAGAACGATGGCGGTTGACGCTGGCGCACCGTATCTGACCCGCGTCCGACAGGCGCTCGCCGACGACGGCCTGCGCGCCGCTCTCGACCGCGCCACCGAGCATCTCAGCGGACGGCGCGACCAGGCGATGGCCGACATCGACGCGCAGCTCCTCCGCGACGAAGCCGGCGCGGTCCGCCGCTACGCCATCGAGCACCTGCCCGACCTGCTCGAGCAACTCGAGAGCAACCTCATCGGCAACGGCTGTCAGGTCCACTGGGCCCGCGACGCCGCTGAAGCGCTGGGTGTCATACTCGAGATCGCCCGCGAGCAGGGAGTTGGAGACGTCGTCAAATCGAAGTCGATGGTCACCGAGGAGATCGGCTTAAACGACGCGCTCGAGCGCTCCGGTATCAACGTCGTCGAGACCGATCTCGGCGAGTTCATCGTCCAGCTCGCCGGCGAACCACCCAGTCACATCATCGCGCCGGTCATCCACAAGCGCGTCGAGGACATCGCCGAGATCTTTCACCGCAGTCTCGACATGCCGCTCACGACCGATCCCGCCGAGCTGTGCGCCGCTGCGCGCCGCGAGCTGCGCAACGAGTTCCTCATCGCTGACATGGGCGTCAGCGGCTGCAACTTCGCCATCGCCGAGACCGGTACGATCTGCGTCGTCACCAACGAAGGGAACGGCCGGATGGTGATGAGCCTACCCCGCGTTCACGTCGTGATCGCCGGGATCGAGAAGGTCGTGCGCAGCGCCGAGGACGCCGTGCTGCTGTGGCAGGCGGCATCGCGCAACGCGACGGGCCAGGACGTGTCCGTATACTTCTCGCTGAGCAGCGGGCCGCGCCGGCGCGGCGACGCCGATGGCCCGGACGAGATGCATGTCATTCTTCTGGACAACGGCCGTTCCCGAATCCTCGAGCGCGGATACGGCGACGCGACCCTCTGCATACGCTGCGGCGCCTGCATCAACGTCTGTCCCGTGTACCGCGAGATCGGCGGCCACGCCTACGGACGCACGCCATACAGCGGTCCGATCGGTGCGGTCCTGACGCCGCTGCTCGATTACGACATCCATGCCGCACGCGATCTCCCGTTCGCCAGCTCGCTCTGCGGAGCTTGTCGTGACGTATGCCCGGTGAAGATCGATCTGCCTCGGCTACTCCTCGACCTCCGCAGCGTCGTGGTCGAGCGCAACGCCTCACCCATGGGTGAGCGGGCAGCTATGCGAGCCTACTCCTCGGTCATGCGTCGCCCAGCACGATATCGCGCCCTGGCACGCCTGGCTGCCCGGCTGGGCCGTTTCATCGGCCTGCTACCCCCGCTCAGCATCTGGAGGCGCAGCCGCGACCTCCCGCGCTTCGCAGCGAAGCGCTTCGGCACCCTCTGGCTCGAGCGGGCCCGCGACGACGAGGAGGGCGCCGCCGAATGATCTACGATTCGATGGAAGCACGCGACGAGATCCTCGCGCGACTGCGCCGCGCCCTTTCGGGCCCGCGGCCGATATTTCGGGAACGGTCCGACTCTTCGGCACCGCCGGGCACTCCGACCGCCGTGACTCAGGCGGACGGTGACCTGCGGTCCCTGGCGAAGCAGTTCGGTGCCAAGCTGGAAGAGGTCTCCGGGAGCTACGAGATCCTCGAAGACGCGGAAGAGGCTTTCCAGCGCCTGGTCCAGCTCGTCAAAGAGTGGCGCGCCGAGGACGACGAGGAAGTGCTGAGCTGGGCCTCGCGTGCGCTGCCCATCGAGAACCTTGGGGGCCTGCTGGAAGAATCCGGCATCTCTCTCTTCATCCCCGAGGACCTGCACGACGAGAGCACCCGTGCCCGGGCGGCCCGGGCGAATGTAGGATTGACGAGCGCCGACGCGGCCTTCGCCAGCACGGGCTCGATCGTCCTCGCCTCGGGACGCGGGAAGAGTAGAGCGGCGAGCCTCCTGCCGCTGCGCCATCTCGTGCTCGTCCCCATGAGCCGGATCCACACCACGGTCGAGGCATGGCTTCGCACGCTTCGCCACGACCAGGCCCTCAGCTCGTTCCTCAGGGTCAGCGGCCAGATCGTATTCATCACCGGGCCCAGCAAGTCGGCTGACATCGAGCTCAACCTCACGCTCGGCGTACACGGGCCGCGGGTGGTCCACGCACTGATCTTCGACGATACCTGGTGAGACTTCTTCGATGAGTCCGAGCGTTCTAGCGCTGGTCGCAGTCGCGCCGATTCTGCTGGCGGGCGTGCTGCTCGTCGGCTTCCGTATGGCTGCCAAGTACGCGATGCCCATCGTCTACATCGCCGCCGCCGCACTCGCCTGGGCCGTTTGGCGGGTGGACGCGCGCCACATCGCCGCGTCGACGATTCAGGGCCTCTTCATCACGTTCGACATTCTGCTCATCATCTTCGGGGCGATCCTTCTCCTCAAGACGCTCGAGTATTCCGGCGGCGTCTCGGCAATTCGCCGCAGCTTCCACGGCATCAGCGACGACCGCCGCGTCCAGGTGGTGATCGTCGCCTGGCTGTTCGGCTCCTTTATAGAAGGCGCCGCAGGTTTCGGCACGCCCGCCGCCGTCGCGGCCCCGCTGATGGTCGCTCTGGGATTCCCCGCCACCGCGGCGGTGATGATCGGCATGATGATCCAGAGCACGGCGGTCACCTTCGGTGGCGTCGGCACACCGATCCTCATCGGCGTAACCGAAGGGCTGTCGAGCCCCGAGCTCAGCGCGCGACTCGGCGCCGCCGGTCTCTCGTTCGCGGAGTACAGGCAGATGATCACCGTCTACGCCGTCTGCCTGCACGGCATCACCGGGACGCTCATGCCGACGCTCATGGTGATGATGATGACCCGCTTCTTCGGGAAGAACCGGTCGTGGACCGAAGGGTTGTCGATAGTGCCCTTCGCTATCTTCGGTGGGCTAGCGTTCACCGTGCCCTATACTCTCACCGGGATCCTTCTCGGCCCCGAGTTCCCTTCCCTCATCGGGGCCGCCGTCGGGCTCATGCTGGTTACCTTCGCCGCCCGCCGCCGCTTCCTCGTGCCGAGCGACAGCTGGGACTTCGCGGCCCCCGAGGCGTGGCCCGCCGGCTGGCTGGGACTCGAGTCGACGAGAGCACAGGATAACGACGACGGCCGACGAGTTCCCATCGGGTTGGCGTGGGCCCCCTACGCGCTGCTCGCCGTGCTGCTGGTGATCACGCGCATGCCGCGACTGCCCGTCGGCAGCCTGTTGCGCTCGGTGAGGATCGCCTGGGTCGCCATCCTCGGCACCGAGGTCACAGGATCGACGACCCCGCTCTACCTGCCCGCGACTATGCTCCTCCTCGCCGTCGTCGCCACCTGGCTGCTGCACCGCATGAACGGCCGCCAGATCGCCGGCGCCTTTCGCGATTCGAGCCGCGTACTGCTCGGCGCCGGGTTCGTGCTCCTCTTCACCGTGCCGATGGTGCGCATCTACATCAACTCGGGCCTCAACAACTACGCGCTCGCCGACGGCGGACTTCTGCCGTCCATGCCCGTCGTCATGGCGACCTGGGTGGCCGACAACGTCGGCGGCGTCTGGCCTCTGTTCGCCCCGTCGGTCGGAGCGCTCGGCGCCTTCATCGCCGGCAGCAACACCGTCTCCAACCTGATGTTCAGCCTCTTCCAGCACGGCGTCGCGACGCAGCTCGCCATCAGCGGAGCGATGGTCGTGGCGCTGCAGGCCGTCGGCGCCGCGGCCGGCAACATGATCGCCATCCACAACGTCGTCGCCGCATCCGCCACCGTCGGACTCTTAGGCCAGGAAGGGAGCACGCTGCGCAAAACCATACTGCCCACGCTCTACTACCTGCTGGTGGTCGGCACGCTCGGGTTGGTGTCGATTTACGGGCTCAAGACGCAGGACCCGCTGCAGGGCTGGGAATCCTCGAATGTCGAGCAAGGGACCAGTGCAACAGGGGAGGTGGGGAAGCTGGAAGCGGCTCTATACCTCCCTACCTCTCCTGTTGCACTGGTCCCCGAATCGACATTCGAGAATTCCCAATAGACTCCCGAATTCCCAGTTCGCCCGTTCCCAACGGACGTGCTCGTGCGATGAGATACCTTGGCCTTACTTTATTCACATGAAGGCGATGGTCCTCAACCGGCTGTGCAGTCTCGAGGAGAACACGGCCCCGCTCGAGTTGGCCACGCTACCCGATCCCACCCCCGGGGCCGGTGAGCTCCTGGTCAGAGTGTTGGCCTGCGGCGTCTGTCATACAGAGCTCGACGAGATCGAGGGTCGCACACCTCCGCCGGACCTGCCCGTCGTCCTCGGCCACCAGGTCGTGGGCGTCGTCGAGCAGACCGGCGGCGCGACACGCTTCACTACCGGGGATCGAGTCGGAGTCGCCTGGATCTACTCGGCATGCGGCAGCTGCAAATTCTGCCGGACCGGGGTCGAGAACCTCTGCCCCGAGTTCAAGGCTACCGGCCGTGACGTCCACGGCGGCTACGCCCAGTACATGACCGTCCCCGCAGAGTCCGCGCACCGCATACCCGACGCCTTCAACGACTCGCAGGCGGCCCCGCTACTCTGCGCCGGCGCCATCGGCTACCGTTCTTTGAGGCTCACCGGCCTCGAGGACGGCGAGCGACTCGGGCTGACCGGGTTCGGGGCATCGGCGCACATCGTGCTCAAGATGGTAAGGCACCGTTATCCCAGCTCCGACGTCTTCGTCTTCGCCAGAAGCGAGAAGGAGCGCCAGTTCGCTCTGGAGCTCGGCGCCGTCTGGGCCGGCGACACCGCCGACAATTCGCCGCAGAAGCTCGACTCGATCATCGATACCACTCCGGCCTGGAAGCCGGTAGTCGAAGCGCTCGGGAACCTGGAGGCCGGCGGTAGGCTCGTGATCAACGCGATCCGCAAAGAGGAGAGCGACAAGGATTGCCTGCTCGGCCTCGATTACCCGAGCCACCTCTGGATGGAAAAAGAAATCAAAAGCGTAGCCAACGTCGCCAGACGCGACGTCGCCGAGTTCCTCGAGTTGGCCGCCGAGATGCAACTCGTGCCCGAAGTGCAGGAGTACGCCCTGGAAGAGGCGAACCAGGCGCTCGTCGAGCTCAAGATGCGGAGGATCAGAGGTGCGAAAATCCTGACCATCGACTGACCGAGATGAAAACGATACCACTCACTCCGATAGATCATATCTTCACCGGCGTCGGCTCCTATCCCATCGAGTTCGTCTTCGCCTACCGAGACACGATCGACCCCGACCGGCTGCTGGCCAGCCTGCACGAGGCCGTTCGGCATTTCGTACCGGTCGGCAGCAGACTCGCCGACGTTTCTGAGAATACGTACGCGCTGCAGCGATCCGACGAGGGTGTGCACTTCGAGGTGACCGAATCCTCGGCGACGTTCGGCGACCCGGATGCGCGCTACGCTTTCCTCGACCCGGTGAACAGCGTCGCCGGAGAGACACTCACCCGGATCAAGCTCAGCCAGACGCCCGAGGGCTCCGTGCTCGGCGTCAGCATGTCGCACGCCGTCGGCGATGGGTTCAGCTACTTCTACTTCCTTTCCTCCTGGGCGCGGCTCTTTCAAGGGGGGGCGGTCATCGAACCGTTCAACGGGCGCCAGCTGCTCATCCCGGAACGGCAGAACCGCACTGGGGATGTCACACCCGCCGACGTGCTGTCCGATTCCGGCATCTTCTGGGACGAGCGGCGGCGGGCCATCGCTCGGGACCGGATACACTGGGACAGGTTCCACCTATCCAAAGAGCAGCAGGGTAAGTTGCTGGCGGAGGCACAGCCGGACGCCGACGCCCGGCTGTCCTTCAACGATGTGATCTCGGCCCACCTCTGGAAGACGTACATCGCCGGGTGGGACGCCGACGACGGAGAGGAAACCACATACGTGAGCTGCCCCGTCGACGTCCGACGCATCATCAAGGGTTTCCCGCGGACTTATTTCGGCAACGCCGTCGGCCTGGCGACGAGATCGCTGGAGCGCCGGGCGCTGGCCGAGGCACCGCTCGGCCGGTTGGCCTCGATCATCCGCTCTGCCGTCGCCTCCGTCGATGAGACCTACATGCGGAATGCGCTGAGTACGCTCGAAGCCATGCGACTGCAGGAAGGGCTGGCCGTGCTCGAGCAGAACCACGTGATCCATCCCCGGAGCGGCATCTTGATCACCAACCTGTCGCGCCTGCCGGTCCAGGAGATCGAGTTCGATGCCGGTCCGCCCGTCGCCTTCGACATTCTGACGCCGGCCGTCCGCGGCGCGGTCGTCTTGCCCGCCGACGGCGGTGTCGACATCAGGGTGTGCTATCCGCTCGAGGAGGACTGAACCCGGATCCTGGATTCCGTGTTTGCCGGGGGTCGGAGCCGGGGGACCGCTCGCTGCGGCCGACCCGGGAGGTCGGAGCCGGGGGACCGCTCGCTCCGGCCGACCCGGCAGTCGGGGTCCGTGCTTGGCCGCGAAGACATCGGGCAACTCACCTGCAGACTTGTTCGAAGGATCGGAGCCGGGTCGCTAAAACCAGCTTCGCTCGTCGCTCCCCCGGCTCCTCCCGTCCCGGATCAGGCGGGTACGAGGGGCATCCCCCAAAAATGCGACTGATGGGAGAGCAGTGGTGAGCAGCGGTTGGTGCTCACCCACCGGTTGCGGGCATCGGGGCGGGTCGTCGAGCGGAGCTGGTGTTAGCGAGCCCGCGCTCACGGGTGACCGTGAGCGCGGGGGAGGCCGGAGCGAGACGACCCGCCCCGACGCCGGCCCACCGCGAGTCTGACCGGCCGCCTCGACACCCCAACTCCCTTCGCTAGCGACGAAAGAAACGGTCAGTGAACGTCACCCATCCGCGGATTCACTACGTTGGCGAACTTCGAGCCGAAGCGGTAGCTCAGTCCAAGGCTCAGCTCGTAGCGGAAATCCGTC
>JBDHKT010000085.1:0-7040 GCA_039586255.1 Gemmatimonadota bacterium
ACCCCAGGTCGATCGCTGGAGCTGGATCGACAAGGTGGCGGAGCGGCACATCGGTTCGGCGGTGGCGGAGCTGCCGGCGCTACTCGACTCGGGTGAGAGCGCCGTCGGGCTTATCAGCTGGCTCTCCGAGTCGTTGATCCGGGTCGGCCTGGCGCGTGCGGGTGAGGGTGCGTTGGTGAAAGTGCTCAAGCGGGACGGCAGCTACAGCAACCTCGCCTGGAAGATCCGCACGTACGTGCGGCAGGCGCGCAATTGGAGCGAAGCGCAGATAGCTGCGGCTCTTGCCGAGTTCTTACGCGCCGATCGGCTGATCAAAGCGGGTGGTCTCTCCGAGCGTGCAGCACTGGAGGAAGCGCTTCTGAGGATCGGGGCCGGGGACGGCTCCGGGACGGAACAGGTCGCCGGCGCAGGAGGTAAAGGTGGAGGTTCGCGGGGGCACTAAACTGAGGACTGTGCGCCTGGCGCTGATGAGCGCAGCGCTCACGGGATTCTGCATCGCGGTGCCGGTCGGCTCGGCGATGTCGCAGGAAGAGTCACTCCTGGATCAGGCCGAGCGCTTGGCGGATCGCGGCGAGGCCCGAGAGGCGCGCCAGGCGCTGGTCCGCTGGGAGAGCGACTTCGGAGAATCGGCGACCCTGGACCAGCGGGCCCGGGCCTGGTTTCTGGCGGGCCGGCTGGCAGAAGGTGGCGACGAGGCCGAGCTCAGTTACCTACGGGTGATCATCGAGGGGTCGACGACCCCCTACGCGGATGACGCTCTCTTACGGTTGGCCCAGTACAAGCACGCCGAGGCCGAATACGCCAAGGTCGTAGAGTACCTGGGGCGGCTGCGACGCGACTATCCGACGAGCGAGCACGGGCCAGAGGCGTTGCTCTGGATCAGCCGGGCGGCGCGTGAGCTGGGCGATACGCACCGCGCCTGCGCAGCTGCCGAGCAGGGAATTGCAGAGCTGGCGCCAGGCGATACGCTGCTGGAGCGCTCCTTCCGTGCGGAGCAGTCGGCATGCGGTGCGGCTGAGCGCACGTATACCGTGCAGGTCGCCGCGTTCAGGGACGAGGCGGCGGCACAGAACCTGGCCCGCGAGCTACTCATTGCCGGCTACGACGCCTGGGTGCTCAGCGCCAATGCGGATGACCCCATCTACCGGGTGCGCGTCGGACGCGGGCTTCTTGAGGCGGAGGCTCAGTCGCTGATCGAACGGCTGGTCGAGGAGGGACACTCGCCGTTCCTGGTCTCCCAGCCGGAGCGGATCGGAGGATAGGCCAGCAGTGCAGGCAGACCGCGGTCCTAATACGCCATTGATGAAGCAGTACCTGGAGATGAAGCGTCGTTATCCCGACGCGATCCTCTTCTTTCAGGTCGGCGACTTCTACGAGATGTTCTTCGAGGATGCCGAGGAAGCGTCTCGGCTTCTCAACCTGACCCTCACATCAAGGAACAGCGGTGAGGCGGCACGGGTCCCGCTCGCCGGTGTGCCCATCAAAGCCGCCCAGGAGTACGTGCAGCGGCTCATCCGGCTGGGACGCCGCGTCGCGATATGCCAGCAGGTCGAGGACGCCTCTCAGGCGCGCGGCGTGGTCCGCCGCGAGGTCGTCGAGACGGTTACCCCTGGCGCCGTCTTCTCCGAGGCGCTGCTCGAGGCCGGCCAGAACAACTTCCTCGCCGCCGTCGCCGGAGCGCCCGGGGCAGAAACCGTGGGGCTGGCTTGGGCGGATATCTCGACGGGCGAGTTCTTCTGCGCCGGCGTCCCTCGCTCGGAGCTCGCCTCCGAGCTCGACCGGATAGACGCCCGCGAGATCCTGTTCCCGAGCTCCTGGGAGCCGGATCGTGGTGCGGACATGAAAGACGCGCCAGAGAGGCCGGTGACTTATCGGGAGGACTGGAGCTTCGATCTGGAGATCGCCGGCGAGAAGATCTGCCGGCACTTCGGGATCAACAGCCTCGCCAGCCTCGGCTTGAGCGAGCCGGGGGACGAGCCCGCGGTTCAGGCGGCGGGTGCCTTACTCGGCTACCTGCTCGAGGTTCAGCCCGGCGGCGGAAGCCAGCTGCGGCTCCCCAGAGCCGAGCGTGGTGGCACGGCGCTGCACATGGACGAGATGACGCGGCGCAATATGGAGGTGGTCCGCCCGCTCCGCCCCGAGCTCGGTGGGACGACACTGTTCGACGTGATTGACGGGACGCTCACTCCGATGGGGACTCGTCTCCTGCGTTCCTGGCTGCTGCGACCGCTGGTCGATCCGCAGGGTATCCACCGTCGCCTCGACGCGGTCGAGGAACTGAGCGAGGACGGGTCGCGACGTAGGGGTGTGCGCGAGTCTCTGGGCGCAGTGCGCGACCTGGCCAGATTGGCCGGGAAGGCTGGTGCCCAGCGCGCCGCTCCCCGCGATCTCCTTGGCCTTGCCAACTCCCTGGGTCAGATCCCCGCCGTTCTGGAGGCGCTGGGTGAGCCGCTTAGCCGCGAGCTGGCCGACGCCTGCGACGGGTTCGATCGAGCCGACGACGTTGTCGAGCTGATCGAGCGTGCGATCGATCCCGAGGCACCGGCTAACCTGGCGGATGGCGGCGTGGTGCGGGCCGGTTATTCGGGTGAGTTGGACGAGTTGCGTTCGATTCGCGATGGTGCGGTCAACTGGATCGCGGAGTTGCAGGGGCGCGAGCGCCAGCGCACGCGGATCGGTTCGCTCAAGGTCGGATACAACCGCGTTTTCGGCTATTACATAGAAGTCACCAAGCCGAACCTCGGCAAAGTTCCCGACGACTACGAGCGGCGACAGACGCTCAGCAACGCCGAGCGCTACATCACACCGGAGCTCAAGGAATGGGAGTCGAAGGTGTTGGGCGCCGAGGAGCGGATCGGCGATCTGGAGCAGCGGCTGTTCCGCGAAGTGCGGGAATCGGTGGGTGGCGAGGTCGAGCGTCTGCTTGACGGGGCGCGGCGGATCGCGCTCATCGACGTCTACGCGTCGCTGGCCTACACCGCCCAGCGGAACGGCTACACACGACCCCGCATCGATACTGAGGACCGAATCGACATCCGGGCCGGTAGGCATCCGGTCGTCGAGTGCATGATGCCGCGCGAGCAGTTCGTGCCCAACGATATCCGGCTCGACGGGAACGAGCGTGTGATCATCCTGACGGGCCCGAACATGGCGGGTAAGTCCACGATCCTTCGGCAGGTCGGTCTCATCACGCTGATGGCGCAGGTCGGTTCCTTCGTGCCGGCGGATTCGGCGGAGATAGGAGTGGCCGACCGGATATTCACGCGGGTCGGCGCCTCCGACAATCTGGCGCAGGGGCACAGCACCTTCATGGTCGAGATGATCGAGACGGCTGCGATCCTGAATGGCGCGACCGACCGCAGCCTGGTGCTTCTGGATGAGATCGGGCGTGGAACATCCACGTACGACGGTGTCTCGATCGCCTGGTCCGTCACCGAGTACATTCACGAGCGCATCGGCGCCAAGACTGTCTTCGCGACCCACTATCACGAGTTGACCCAGATCGCGGATCTCCTGCCGGCGGCCGCCGCCTACAACGTGGCCGTCAAGGAGGTGGGAGACGATATCGTCTTCCTGCGACGCCTCGAGCCGGGCGGTGCCGATCGCTCCTACGGTGTGCAGGTGGCGCGGCTCGCCGGACTGCCGGCCGAGGTCATAGAGCGGGCGCGGCAGATTCTGCACGACCTGGAGGCCGTGGAGGTCGGCTCGGGGACCGGATTCGCCCGCCGTGGGCGGCTGCCCGGACCGGTGGACCGCTCGCAGCTGTCCCTCTTCCAAGAGCCCGAGAATCCCGTACTCGAGAGACTGCGGAACGTTGCGCCGGAGGAGATGACGCCGATGGAAGCGCTCGCTCTGCTGGCGGAGCTCAAGCGGCAGGCGGAGGGCCCGTGAGACGGATTCTAGCGGTCGGGCTGGTCGCAGCGACGGTCGCCGTCGGCTTTGCGGTGGCCAGTCAGTTTCTGGGAGTCGGCGGCTTGTTTGACCGCATGCGCGACGGCCAGCGGGTGCCGGCGCTCCAGAGCCGCGAGCTGCCTTTCCGCTATCCGGTACGGTTGTGGCGCGAAGGAGTCGAAGGCGAAGTACTGCTCAGAATACATGTCACGATTCTGGGCACAGTGGATTCTGTGGAGCTCGAGCGGTCGAGCGGTCATGCCGAGCTCGATTCTATCGCGCTGCGTGGGGCCAGACAGTTGAGGTATGACCCGGCAACCGAGGGTGAGCAGGCTGTTGCGGTATGGGCTATGTTGCCAGTTCTCTTCACGCGTAGCGCCCACGCAGGCTCGACGGAAGGCGGGTGAATATGTCGGACGCTGGTCGCCCATCGCACATGCGGCCCTACTCCAGCGTACTCGATGTGATTGGCTGGACACCCCTGATCAGGCTCAATCAGGTCGCCAGAGGCTCGCGTACGCCGGTCTACGGCAAAGCAGAGTTCATGAACCCGGGCGGCTCGATAAAGGATCGCATTGGGATCGCGATGATCGAAGCCGCCGAGGCGGCCGGCACGCTCAAGCCGGGCGGTGTCATCGTCGAGGCTACATCGGGGAACACGGGAGTGGGACTCGCGGTCGCGGCGTGCGTTAAGGGCTATCGCTGCATCTTCACGATGCCCGACAAGTTCAGCGGCGAGAAGATCCGACTAATGCGCGCCTTCGGCGCCGAGGTGATCATCACGCCGACAGCGGTGCCGCCGGACCACCCGGACAGCTACCTGAAAGTGGCGAGCCGGATCGTCGAGGAAACGCCGAATGCCGTGCTGACCGATCAGTTCTTCAACGAGGCTAACCCGGAGGCGCACTACCGCACGACCGGGCCCGAGATCTGGCAGCAGACGGAAGGGCGTGTTACCCACCTGGTCGGCGCGGCGGGAACCGGTGGGACCCTCACAGGTATCGCCCGATATCTGAAGGAGCAGAACCCTGCAGTGAAAGTGATCGCGGGTGATCCCAAGGGTTCGGTCTACGAGCATTTCTCCCGCACCGGAGAAATCGGCCCCCACGCGCCTTACAAGGTCGAGGGCATCGGGAACGACCAGATCCCGGGCACGCTCGACTTCGACCTGGTCGACGAGTTCAGGATCGTCGAAGACCGCGACTCGCTGAACATGGCCCGGCGGATCACCCGCGAGGAGGGCCTGTTCGTCGGCGGCTCGTCGGGCCTCAACGCGTGCGTCGCAATCGAGCTGGCGCGCGAGCTCAATGACCCCGACGGCTTGATCGTTTGCCTGCTCCCCGACACCGGCGAACGCTATCTCTCCAAGGTCTACAACGACGAGTGGATGCGAGAGAACCGATTGCTCGACCGGGATACCGCCAACATCGATTCGGTGCTGCAGGGGAAGCGCGGCGACATACCGGCGCTTATTGCCGTCGAGCCGACCGCAGTAGTCCGCGAGGCACTCGGGCTGATCGAGGACCACAACGTCTCACAATTACCGGTGATCGTGGACGCCGATTGCGTGGGCGCCGTCTCGGAAGCGACGCTCATGGCCCGGCTGGTAGAAGACCCGGACCTGATCGACGCCCCGGTCGAGCGACTGATGGAGGACCCACTGCCGGTCGTCGACTCCGACGCCGAATTCGAGACGGTGACCAAGCACCTCGTCTCAGGACAGCCCGCGGTGATCGTTCGCAGGGGTGGGCAGCCCGCCGGGATCGTAACTCGCTTCGACGTCGTCCACTACCTGATCGGTTACGTCCGCTGAACATCGAGGTGAGTCCGTGAAGGTTGCCGTGTTGATGGGAGGTACAAGCGCCGAGCGCAATGTGTCGCTGGCGACGGGCCGCGAGATCGCGAGGGCGCTCCAGGCGACGGCGCACCAGGTCGTGGCCATCGACGCGGCCGGTGGCACGCTCATCCCTCTGGCCGGATCGGCTTCCGGGATCGGCACCGAGCCGCCCAATCAGGGCGAACTGGTACGCTTGGAGAGCGGTTCGCTCGCGCGCCGCCTCGAAGAGGTGCCGGAGTTGGCGGATACCGAAGTCGTTTTCGTCGCCCTGCACGGCGGTGCCGGCGAGGATGGCCGCATACAGGCGCTGCTCGACCTCGTCGGTATCCCCTACACGGGTAGTGGGCCGCTGGGGAGCGCCCTGGCGATGGACAAGCTGGTCAGCAAAGAGCTCTTCCTCAGTGCGGGCATCCCGACTCCTCCCTGGCTCGTAGCACCGGTCACTGAGGCGGAGGTGGAGCAGGTGCTCGGCGGCTTTCCGGTGGTGGTAAAGCCGTCACACGAGGGCTCCACCGTCGGTGTCAGCGTCGCCAGGGATCCGGGTGGATTGGCGGCGGCGATCGAGCGTGCCGGCCGCTTCCAGGGACAGGTGCTCGTCGAGCGCTTCATCCCCGGGCGCGAGCTGGCGGTGGGGGTGCTGGGGGACGAGGCTCTGCCAGTAGTCGAGATACGCCCCAAGCACGAGATCTACGACTACGAGTGCAAGTACACGAAAGGGATGTCGGAGTACGATGTCCCGGCGCCCATCGGCGACGCCTGTACCAGAGAGGTGCAGGATCTGGCGGTGCGCGCACACCGTGTGCTTCGCCTGTCGGCCTACAGCCGGATCGACTTTCGCCTCGACGAGGACGACGCTCCGTTCTGCTTCGAAGCCAACTCGCTTCCCGGGATGACCGCTACCAGCCTCTTGCCGAAGGCGGCGCGGGCCGTCAGCGTGTCGTTCGAGGAGCTCTGCGACCGGATCGTGCAGCTGGCGCTGGAGAAGGGGTACCCGACTGGAACCCGGCCCGGCGGTCAGGGTTAGGGTAGGTGAGGTGTCCATGAGCGCAGGACCGAGCAAGTGAGCAGGTACGGGTCCATGAGCCCGGGCGGGTTGAGGTTCGCCTATCGGATGACACCGTGGGTCAAGCGGTTGATTATCGCCAACGCCGTGGTCTTTATCCTCATGGTGACGCTTACCCGGGCCGGAACGGTATCCTTCGAGGCCTTAGTCACCTACCTCGGCTTTGACGCCTCCCGAATCCTGACCACGCCGTGGACGGTCATCACTTACATGTTCGTCCACGGGGGCTTCCTCCACGTCTTCATCAAC
>JBDHKT010000086.1:0-7028 GCA_039586255.1 Gemmatimonadota bacterium
GATCCCGCCGACCGCCTGATCGGCCGCATCACCTTCGACGACGTGATGGACATCGTCGAATCGGAGACCACCGAGGATATCCTCCGCTTCTCCGGTGTATTGGACGAAGAATACCTGCACGGCGGCGTCGGCCAGGCGGTGAAGAACCGTTTGCCGTGGCTTGCCGTCGCTTTGCTGACCACATCGATCGCGGCGGTGGTTATCTACCTGTACCGGGAGACGGTCGAGCAAATCGTCATCCTCGCCGCCATCATGCCGGTAATCGCCGCGCTGGGCGGCAATGCGGGCACACAGGCCCTGGCAGTGACAGTCAGGAGACTCGCGCTCTCACCTGAGCGTTCCGGTGCCCGGAGGGTCGTGATCAAGGAGTTGACAGTAGGGCTTGTCAACGGGGCAGCCATCGGCCTCCTGGCGGCACTCGTCGGCTTCCTGCTGCCCGAGGGCAACCTCGGCCTCGGGGTGGTCGTGCTGCTCGCTATGTGGGGCAACCTGATCGTGGCCGGTTTCGCCGGCGCCTTCGTACCGGTGCTGCTCGAGAAGCTGGGCGTCGATCCGGCGGTCGCTTCAGCGGTCTTCTTCACCGCGCTCACCGATATTTTCGGTTTCTTCTTCCTGCTCAGTCTCGCGAGCTGGATTCTGCTGCCCCACATCTGATCCGGGGGTCGCCGGCGGGTGGCCTCGCTTCGGATACACCACCTCCGCTCGGGCCACCCGCGCGGCTCCCTGACTGTGGGAGGCGCTGGGGGTCCTACGAGCGTAACTCGCGAGCGAGCAAGGTGGTGATACGCCATCAACCGGTGCTCGCGAGCGGTGAAGCTCGGTCCAAGGTGGACCCCCGCGGACCCCCACGCCGACCTGCGGGCGCGGAAGTTGAGACCCTGCGCCTCCGACTGGGGCTGTAAGAGGGCGCGCAGATCGGTTATTTTGCATGCGTACTGTAGAGTCGGGGTTGAGGTGAACGATCTCAAGTCCAGCGAACGCAAGCTCCTGGAGGCGTTCGAAGCGGGTGAGGCCCGGGCTCTGGCCCGAGCTATTTCGTGGGTGGAGAACGCCCGGCCTGGGTTCGAGCGGCTGCTGAGCGCGCTACACGATCGAGTCGGCCGTGCGCACCGGATTGGGATTACCGGGCCGCCGGGGGCGGGGAAGTCCACGCTCATCTACGGCCTGGCCAAGGTAGTGCGGAAGGACGGCCAGCGGGTCGGAGTCGTGGCGGTCGATCCCACTTCGCCGTTTACCGGCGGGGCGCTGTTGGGCGATCGCATCCGCATGACCGGAACGGCCGGCGATGACGGTGTGTTCATCCGGTCGATGGCGAGCAGGGGGTCGCAGGGCGGCTTAGCGACGACGACCCGGGAAGTCGCCGACCTCATGGATGCCTTTGGCTTCGAGCGCGTCGTCGTCGAGACCGTAGGCGTCGGCCAATCGGAGCTCGAGATAGCCGAAGCGGCAGATACGACCGTCGTGGTGCTGACACCCGAGTCGGGCGACTCGATCCAGGCGATGAAGGCCGGCCTGATGGAGATCGCCGACATCTTCGTCGTCAACAAGGCGGACCGGCCGGAGGCAACCCGCGCGGCGGGTGAGCTCAAGACGATTCTCCGTATCCGCCAGGGGCAGGTCTTCGATCGCGTGCCGGCCCACCACGGTGTGGATCTCACCGCGATGGCGAAGCGCCGGGCGGAAGAAGAGAAAGCGGGCGGCGCTGCGACCGAGGTGACCGGGCTGGACAATCCGCAGCCATGGGAGATCCCGGTACTGCTCACCACCGCCCACGACGGTGAAGGGGTGCCGGAGCTCCTGGAGACGCTGGAGAGCCACTACGCGACCTTGAAGGAGACGGGTGAGCTGGCGGAACGCCGCGCCAAGCGGCTGCTGGAGCGGGTCCGCGCAGTAGTCGATCGCGGGCTCAGGACCAGGGTCTGGCGGGACGGCCAAGGCGAGGCGATCCTCGACGCCGCCCGTGCGGACCTGGAATCGGGAAGCCGGACGCCGTACGATGTCGCTGCGGAGATCCTGAAGGTGGTCGGTGGTCGGTAGACGGTGTGCGGTATTTCGGTGATCAGTGACCGGTAGAGTGTATGGCAAAGAGCAGAAAGAAACTGTCCGTTGATGAGCTTTCCGCCGAGAACCAGGAGTTGAAGGCGGAGCTCGAGAGGTTGCGGCGCGAGCGCGCGGCGTGGTTGGGCAAGTATGGGTCGATGCCGAAGCGAGAAGACGTTCTGTTCGAGACCCTCTCGGGGTCGGAGGTCCAACCGCTCTACACGCCGTTCGACGCGGGCGCCTACCACCCGGACTACGCCGAGAAGCTAGGCTTCCCCGGCGAGTATCCGTTCACTCGTGGACCGTACACAACGATGTATCGGACCCGACTCTGGACGATGCGCCAATTCTCCGGGTTCGGCACCTCGGAAGAGACCAACCTGCGTTACAGGTACCTCCTCGATCATGGCCAGACCGGGCTGTCGGTGGCTTTCGACTTCCCGACGCTCATGGGGTACGACTCCGATGATCCGCGCTCGGAAGGTGAAGTCGGGGTCTGCGGCGTGGCGATCTCGAACCTGGCCGACGTGGAGACGCTGTTCGACGGCATCCCGCTGAAGGACGTCTCCGTTTCAATGACCATCAACGGCCCGGCGATGATGCTCTACTGCTTCCTGCTGGCGACGGCGGAGAAGCAGGGTGTCGACCTGAAAGAACTCCGGGGTACGATCCAGAACGACATCCTTAAAGAGTATATGGCGCAGCATGCCTGGATTTTCCCGCCGGCACCGGCGCTCAAGATCATCGCCGACATCTTCGAGTGGTCTTCGGTCAACGCGCCGAAGTTCAACACCATCTCGATCAGCGGTTACCACATCCGTGAGGCCGGATCCACCGCTGTGCAGGAGCTTGCCTACACGCTGAAGAACGGTTTCACCTACGTAGAGAAGGGGATCGAGCGTGGCCTCGACGTGGACGAGTTCGCCCCCAGACTCTCCTTCTTTTGGGACGTCCACAACGAATTCTTCGAGGAGATCGCCAAATTCCGCGCCGGACGCCGCATCTGGGCGCGCCACATGAAGGATGTGTACGGGGCGACGAGCCCGGACAGCTGGCGGCTCCGCACCCACGCGCAGACGGCGGGTGTGTCGCTATTGGCCCAGCAGCCGGAGAACAATATTGCGCGTGTGGCCTACCAGGGGCTGGCGGCGGTGTTGGGCGGCACGCAGTCACTGCACACCAACGCTCTGGACGAGACGCTGGCGCTGCCAACGGAGAAGGCGGTCCGTATCGCCCTGCGAACCCAGCAGATCCTGGCCTACGAGACGGGTGTGCCGAACACGATCGATCCGTTGGCCGGCTCGTACTACTTGGAGTGGTTGACCGACAGAATGGAGGAGGACGCCGAGCGCATCTTCACCGAGATCGATGAGATGGGCGGCGTAGTGAAGGGCATCGAAGAGGGTTACTTCCAGGGTCAGATCGCACTATCCGCCGAGCGCTTCCAGCACGAAGTGGAAACGAATCAGCGCATCGTCGTCGGCGTTAACGATTTCACCGGCGGCAACGAGGACCTCTCCATCGATCTCTTGAGGATCGGCCCCGAGATCGAGGAGAAGCAGCGACAGCGGCTCAGCGAACTGCGGGCTCGGCGCAGTCAGACCGAGGTCGATCGAGCGCTCGAGCGCCTGGCTGAGGCGGCCGAGAACGATGAGAACCTGATGGGCCCGATGCTCGACGCGGTTCGCGTCTATGCCACGCTCGGCGAGATCAGGCACGCGCTGGAGAGGATATACGGAAGGTTCAGGGAGCCGTTGTTCTTCTAGATGTCGTGGTGAACATCGATAACACACCCGTACTTCGAACTGAACGTCGAGCATCAGACGTCGAACGTCCACTGATCGACCGATTACTGACTACCGACCACTGATTACTGATCTCCCGCACGTCCGCACTAACACCCTGACCGGCGAACGCGTGATCGTCGCGCCCGGAAGGGCAGAGCGTCCCCTCCCATCAGAGGCGCTGCGGCAACGCGAGAAATCTCGACCGTTCGACCCCGAATGTCCGTTCTGCCCAGGGAACGAAAGGCAGACGACCGAGGAACTGTTTCGGCTTCCCGGCGGGCGGGTGGGCGAAGGTCCGGGCTGGCGCGTGCGTGTAGTGGGGAACAAGTACCCGGTGCTGCTCGAGGAGATGCCGGCGGATGTGGGCGAGCCGGGCTCTATCGGGCAGGTCGAGCCCGCGGTGGGTCGGCACGAGGTGATTGTCGAGACCCCGATCCACGATACTGACCTCGCGCGGCTCAGCTCTGATGAAACCCTGGAGGTGCTGCAGGCGTGCCGTGACCGTTTCGCGGCGGCCGCCGCCGATCCGCGGATCGAACATGTGGTGATCTTCCGCAATCAGGGGCGGTTGGCCCACGCGTCGCTGATGCATCCACACTCCCAGCTGGCCGGCCTTCCGTTCGTGCCGCCCTTCGTCGCCGACGTCCTCGAGCGCTCTCGAGCCCACGTCGCCACGGGCGGGACGGTGCTGCTTCTCGAGATGGTAGATGCGGAGGTGGAGGACGGCGCGAGGCTGGTCGAGGCGACTGAGCGGCTCGCCACGTTCGTGCCCTTCGCCGCCGCACACGACCACGAGATCTGGATCGTGCCGCGCCAGTTGCCGCCGCGCTTCGACGGGGTCGACGACCAGGGGCTGCGGGAGTTGGGCGACGCTCTGCGGCGAGCGACCCAGGCGCTCGCCGCCGCTCTGGGAGACCCAGATTATAACTCGATCCTTCATACGGCGCCGCTGAGAAGCGCAGCCGAACAAGTGCTTCCCTGGTACCTGCAGATCATTCCGCGTCATGCTGTGAGCGCGGGGTTCGAGATGGGGATCGGGGTACGGATCCTGTTGACGGCGCCCGAGACGGCGGCGGAACGGCTGCGAACGGCGCTTGGCAAGGTTGCCGGGGTCTGAGGCCGCAGGTATTTTGCGGTCGCGAGTTCCGACTAACACCTCACACTTCACAACGCTATGGCAGAACGCAAGATACGTGTGCTGGTAGGCAAACCCGGACTCGACGGTCACGATCGCGGTGCCAAGGTGGTGGCCGCGGCGCTGCGCGACGCCGGTATGGAGGTCATCTACACGGGCCTACACCAGACGCCTGAGCAGATCGTTCAAGCGGTGATCCAGGAAGACGTCGATGTGGTAGCGTTGTCCATTCTCTCCGGGGCCCACATGACTCTCTTCCCAAGGGTTCTCAACCTGCTACGTGAAGAAGGTGCCGATCACGTGCTGTTGACCGGTGGCGGCATCATCCCTTCCGAGGATATGGAGAAGCTTCAGGAGATGGGGGTGGGGCAGCTCTTCGGGCCGGGTACACCTACGGCGGAGGCTGTGGCTTATATCCGGGAGTGGTTCGCAGAGAATCGTGCCGGAGAGGACGAGGGTTGATGCAAGCGGCGCAGAGCGCCTGATAGCGAGTACAGTATGGGGAAGAAGGCTGCGAAGCCGGAGGGTCCGATGCCGCGCATGCGCCGCCTGGCGGAGGAGCTCGGCGAGCTCGAGGCGAAGCTGCGGCAGGGCGGTGGCCCAAAGTATGTCGATAAGCAGCACTCGGAGGGCAAGCTCACCGCGCGGGAGCGGCTCGACCTGCTCTTTGACAAGGGTACCTACTTCCAGGAAGTCGGCCTGCTCGTCGCCTACGACGAGTACGATGGCAACGCACCGGCCGCCGGCGTGATTACCGGTTACGGCGTCGTCGAGGGTCGCGAGGTCGTCGTGGTGGCTAACGATGGCACGGTGAAGGCGGGTTCCTGGTGGCCGGAGACGATTCCCAAGATGCTCCGCGCCCAGGAAATGGCAATGCGTTGCCGTATCCCGATCATCTATCTGGTCGACTCATCCGGCATCAACCTGCCCTATCAGGGCGGCGTCTTCCCGGGTCAATACGGGGCTGCACGGATCTTCTATTACAACTCGCTCATGCGGCGGTACCTGCGGGTGCCGCAAGTTTCAGCGGTCATGGGGAACTGTATCGCCGGCGGCGCGTACCTGCCGGCGCTCTCCGACGTGATCTTCATGGTCAAAGGCTCCAGCTTCATGGGGCTGGGCGGCCCCAACCTGGTGAAGGGTGCTACGGGCCAGACCGTAGATGGCGAGACGCTGGGCGGCGCCGACACCCATACGAAGATCTCCGCCGTCGCCCACTACGAGCCTGAGAATGACGAGGACTGCATCGAGTCGATCCGCCGCTACGTAGCGGATCTTCCGCCCAGTCAGCGGATGCCCATCACACTCGCGGAACCGCGGCCGCCGGTCCGGGCGCCCGAGGAGGCATACGACCTGCTTCCCGATGATCACCGCGGCGGTTACGACATGCGGGCCGTGCTGGAGACCATCGTCGATGAAGGCGAGTGGTGCGAGTTCCAGCCCGAGCATGCGTCCGAGATGATCTGCGTCGACGCCCGCATTGACGGTATACCCGTGGGCATTCTGGCAAACGAACGGGGGATCGTACGGGACGACCGGGCCGGACCACCTCGCTTCGGCGGCATCATCTACACGGAGAGCGCCGAGAAGTGTGCCTACTACATAGAGACATGCGACCGGCACCGCAGGCCGCTGCTCTACGTTCAGGATGTGTCGGGATTCATGGTGGGTACTGACGCCGAGCACTCGGGAATCATCCGGGCGGGCGCGCGTATGGTGGAAGCGATGTCGGTTGCGACGGCGCCGAAGATCGTCCTCACCGTCAACCACGCCAGCGGCGCCGGCTACTACGCGATGGCCGGTCAAGGCTTCGACCCCGACTTCATCTTCTCCTGGCCCACCGGTCGCATGGGCGTCATGGAAGGCGAGTCGGCGGCGCAGGCCGTCCACGGCCGAGCCATCGACGAGGCGAAAGAGGCGGGCCGCGAGTTGGATGCGGAGACCCAGAAGAAGATGGAGAAGACGGTCGCCGACTACGATCACCAGCTCGATGCGCGTTTTGCCGCCGCCCGTGGCTATGTGGATGCGGTGGTCACACCGGAGAGAACGCGGGACGCTCTGACGCT
>JBDHKT010000597.1:0-2880 GCA_039586255.1 Gemmatimonadota bacterium
ATCACCAAACGCTTCTCCTCCCGCGCCGCCGCCACCCGGTGCACGGCGCGCTCGACGCGCCGGACCACGGTGGCGGGGGCGACGATGCGGCCGCCGCCGTCGCAGTACGGGCAAGGCCGGGTCACCGTATGGTAGACGGTCGGCCGCACGCGCTGTCGGGTCATCTCGACCAACCCCAGGTCGGAGATCGGGAACGCCTTGGTCCGCACACGGTCGCGGCTCAGGTGCATGCGCAGCTCCTGCATTACCCGATCGCGGTTCGCCTTGTCCTCCATATCGATGAAGTCGACGACGATGATGCCGCCGATGTCCCGCAGGCGCAGCTGCCGCGCGATCTCCCGCGCGGCGTCCAGATTGGTGCGAAGGATCGTCTTCTCGGGGTCTTTCTTGCCCGTATAGCGACCGGTGTTCACGTCGATCGCCACCAGCCCCTCCGTCGGCTCGATGATCACGTAACCGCCCGACGCTAGCTCGACCCGGCTCTCGAACGAGCGGTGGATCTCCTCTTCGATCTCGTACTTGTCGAACAGCGGGACCGTGCCGTCGTAGAGGTTGACGCGGCGCATCAGCTCGGGGTCGACTGCCTCGAGGTAGTCGCGGACCTCATTATAGATCTCCCGGGAGTCGACGATCAGCGCGTCCACCTTCTCGCTGAATAGGTCCCTGATGATGCCGGCGGCGAGATGCGCCTCCTGGTGAATCAAGGCTGGCGCCTCTGCTTGTGAGACGCGAGCCTCGATCTTCTTCCACGTCTTGCGCAGCCCTTTCAGCTCTCGCTCCAATGGCTTGCGGGCCGCGTCCTCACCCACCGTCCTCACGATGACGCCACCCTGGCCGGACTGCAGGACGTTGCGCATCACCCGGCGCAGGCGGGTCCGCTCGTCGCGGTTCTCGATCTTGCGCGAGACACCGATGTGCTCGCTGCGCGGCATGAAGACGAGATAACGGCCGGGCAGCGATATCTGCGCGGTGACGCGTGGCCCTTTCGTCCCGATCGGCTCCTTGGTGACCTGGACGAGCAGCTCCTCGCTCTTCTTGGTCAGGGTTTGGATGGGCGGGTAGCGCTTGACGCCCTTCTCTTCTTCCGAGGCCTCGGGGTCTTCATCGGCGAGGTCGGAGACGTGGAGAAAGGCGGCTTTCTCGGTCCCTATGTTTACGAAGGCGGCCTGTATACCCGGTAGTACGCCCTCAACGCGCCCCAAGTAGATATCGCCCACCATCCGCTGCGCGTCGGGGCGATCGAGCATCAGCTCTACAAGGACGCTGTCCTCCATGATCGCGACCCGCGTCTCGTCATTTGCTGCCAGTCTGACTCCATTCATTAGGCGTCCTCCTTCTCCGGCGTCGCTTCTGGACCGAGAAGGTGGCGCGCAATCACCATCCTCTGGACCTCGGAGGTTCCTTCTCCGATTTCCCCTATCTTCGCATCTCTCATCAGCCGCTCCACGGGATACTCGGTCGTGTAACCGTAGGCACCATGGAACTGCACAGCTTTCACCGTAGCCCAGTTGGCGAGCTCCGAGCAGTAGAGCTTGGCCATCGCCGCTTCCTTCGAGTGCGGCTCACCTAGCTGCCGCAGATTCGCGGCGTGATACGTCAGGTGCTTGCCCGCCTCGATGCGGGTCCACCAGTCGGCAAGCTCGAAGCGTATGCCCTGGAAATCACAGATCCGCGTGTTGAACTGCTTGCGCTCGCTCGTGAACTTCAGCGTTTGCTCCAGCGCGCCCTCGGCGATACCCAGCAGGTGCGCCGCCATCCCGATCCGCCCCCCGTCCAGCGTCTGCATGAAGTTCTTGAACCCGTGCCCGCGCTCGCCCAACATGTTCTCCTTGGGCACGATCGCGTCCTCGAAGACGAGCTCCGTCGTGTCCGAAGCTCGCCAGCCCAGCTTGTCTTCTTTCTTGCCGTGCGTGAAGCCCGGCGTGTACTCCAGGTCGTCGGCGTGGCCCGTGCCAACCGCCTTCGCTTCCTCCAAATCCCGCGTCTCTTTCGTCAGGATGAACGAGCTGATTTCCTTCTGCCCGTTCGGCCGCCGGCCCGTCACCGCCGTGGCCACGAATATCTCGCCCACACCACCGTTGGTGATGAAAATCTTGGTCCCGTTCAGCACCCAGTGGTCGCTCTTTTCGTCCGCCCGCGTCTGCGTACCCTGGGCGTCGGATCCCGCCTCCGGTTCCGTCAGCCCGAAAGCACCCAGCACCGCGCCTCTGGCAAGCTTCGTCAGGTACTTCTGCTTCTGCTCCTCGTCGCCGAAGTAGTATATCGGGCTCGCCGCCAGCGAGATCGTCGCACCCACCGTGATCGAGTGGGAAGGACAGACCTTCGACAGCTCTTCGCTGACCAGCGCCGAGGCCAGTACGTCCATCCCCGCCCCGTCGTACTTTTCCGGCCACGGGATGCCGAACAGCCCCAGCTCCGCCATCTTGGCGACGTTCGACCAGGGGAACTTCCCCTCTCTGTCCAACTCCCGGGCGACCGGCGCGATCTCGTTCTCCGCGAACTCGCGCACCATGTCGCGGAGCATGCGATGCTCGTCGCTCAGATATTTCTCGTCGACGCTGCTGGTGAGCCCTTGCATATGTGTCTCGTGTTCGCTTCGGGACCGCCCCGCGACCCTGGGGCAGACCGCCCTCAGCTACCGGATGTTAACCGATAAGTATGTAAAAAAGTTGACCTTAGTTCCAGTGGGCGGACCGGATAGAGGGCCCGAGATCGTTGACCTACAGGGGCTCAACCCCCTATCCTCCACTGATCTCAAGGAGGAACGCTATGACGACAGGAGCCAACCTGGATCGGGTCGACTGCCCGGGCTGCGGGGCGAGTTTCCGACTCGAGGACCTTCTGGTGGTGAGTGAGGTGAAATGCCCAAAGTGCGGGCGG
>JBDHKT010000087.1:0-7017 GCA_039586255.1 Gemmatimonadota bacterium
GTTCGATGGGCAGGTCGTCCGGCGGGTCGTCGAGATGATCGACGGCGCCGAGTACAAGCGCCGCCAGGCGGCCCCCGGGATCCGGATCTCGCAGCGCGCCTTCGGCAAGGACCGGCGCCTGCCGATCACCAGCCGGTACCGGGCGTGATTATTGGGAACTCGGGATCCGGGGTCCGGCGTCGGGGCGGGTCGTCTCGCTCCGGCCTCCCCCGCGCACACGGTCACCCGTGAGCGCGGGCTCGCTAACACCAGCTCCGCTCGACGACCCGCCGCGACGCCCGTAACCGGTGGGTGAGCACCAACCGCTGCTCACCACTGCTGTCCCCTTAGTCGGTTGTGCCGGGGGATGCCCCTGGGGCCCGCCTCGATTTGGGCCGGGAGGAGCTGGGGCTCCGACTCCGTAGTCGAGACCCGCGTAGGTCATGGCTGTTCCTGCGCTTCCGCGTGAATGTGCGAATCTCGGGCACTCTCTCCAATACTCGTCTTGTGAAGAAGGCTGGTGCTGGACGAACGTACAAGCGCTGCGCGGCACCTGGCTGCCGCTGGCAACCGGTCGGGTAGGGGCATATACTTCTGCGCCTGCAGCCCGGGACGGCCGTGTAGCTGGGGGACATGATGCGCTTCTCTGACGATGAGTACTACATCGAGGATCTATCGCCGACGCATCAACGTTGCTTGAAGCTGCGTGGCAGGATCTACTGCGAGTCGAGCGAATTTCAGCGGATCGAGGTCGTCGAGACGCACGACTACGGGAGAGCGCTGATCCTGGACGGCACGATCCAGGCCACGGAACGAGACACGTTCATCTACCACGAGGTGCTCGCTCATCCGCCGCTGCTGATGCAGGACGATCCGGCGGACGTGTTGGTCATCGGTGGCGGTGACGGAGGGATCCTCGTCGAGCTACTCAAGCATCAGAGCGTAAAGAGGGTAGTGGTCGTTGAAATCGATGAGATGGTGGTCGGCGCCTCGCGGATGTACTTGCAGGGCATTTGCGGTGCGGCATGGGATGATGGGAGAACGGAGCTCCAAATAGCAGATGGAAGGGAATACATAGAGGGGAGCCAGGAGACATTCGATGCGATCATCCTGGATCTCACCGATCCTATAGGCCCCTCGAAGTGTCTCTATACCCGAGAAGCCTATCGGCATCTATCGGACCGCCTGACCGATACAGGCATCGTCGCGACGCACGCCGGCGGTTGGTACCACTATCCGAAGGTGACAGGTTCGGTCCTCGCGACGCTGCGGTCCGAATTCCCGTACGTCGCGGTCTTCCCCGCTTATGTTCCCAGCTACGGGATGGAGATAGCGTTTACTTACGCATCTCCGAGTGTCGACGTCAGGTCGTTTCCGAGGGAGACGTTCGCCGCCGGGTACGCGGCGCTGTCGGAGAGCGCCAAGATAAGGTACGTGACGGGCGATTTCGTCGAGCGAATCGCGTTCCAGCCCGCGCTTTTGCAGGAGTACATCCGGTCTACCGATAGGGTGTCGACGGATGCTGACCCGCTCGAGTTTACCGATTACTATCCGTGGGACTGAATCGACATTCAACAGCCGACAGCCGACTATCGGCGGCCAGCTCACTTCTCGGCGTTCGATGTTCGACGTGCGACGTTGAGTATCCGGCGTACAAGGTTGGACGTCGAGCGTCGAGCGTCGGGCGTTGTCAGCTGAGATTGAAGCCGGGCGCCGGCCGAAGGCTGTCGGCTGTCGAATGTGGAGCATGATGAAGGACCCGCCCGTCCCCATAGCCCGAGGGGACGGGCGGGTCGGCGCCGGATCAGAACCCGCGGTCCTCCAGGAATCCCCGATACACGAGGTTGTTTTCGACCTGATCCCCACCTAGCCGCTCGACGACGTGGTCGCCTGCGCGCTGGGCCCGCTCGGCCAGGGCGCAGCTGACGATGTCGATGGACGCGTAGCCGTACTCGGGGTAGGTGTGGATCGCGAAGTGAGACTCGCGAATCGGCAGGAAGACGGTGAGCCCCTGACCCGGGTAGCGGTAGACGGCCGGTTCGGCCAGCGGGTGCATTCCGGCTGTCGCCGCGGCGCTGGTCAGTATCTCGCCGATTATGTCAGGGTCGTTGAGCGTATCGAAGTCGACGCCGTAGACGTCGAGCATGACATGGGTCAATACGGCGCGCTCCGTTGCCCTCTGTGGAGCCACCTTGTGCATTTTCACCCCCCTCGCGACCTAGTTAAGGGTTCCAGATATGTGTCTTGGAGTGCCCGTAAGAAAAGATACGAGCAGGCATTTCGCAATACCGGCCGGGGAGTCCGCCGGCCCCTCCGCCCGCAGCCGGCCGGCCCCTCAGGCCAGCCGCGAGTTGAACGGGATCGGATTGGTGATGCAGTAGACTCCCGGGCAGCGCTCCTCCGCCAGGCGCCTGATCTCCTCCAGCTCGTCCGCCGGCGCGTCGGACTTGACCGTCAGGGTTGCGTTCATCCCCTGTGTGACCGGGCGGTCCGCCACGCCCATGGCCCTGCTCAGGTCGACCTGGTTCTCGACGGTGACCTCGAGCTCCTCGAGTGTTACGCCCTCCGCCGCTGCAATGGCCACGAAGGTCCCGGCGAAGCAGGAGGCGAAGCCATACATACAATAGGATACGGGGTCGGGGCGGAGTCCTTCGCCGCCCATGAAGGGGGCGAAGTCTGTCTCGACTGCGTGGGCACCGCCGGGATACTCGACCTCGGCGCGGAACTGGGGCGCGCCCTCGGCGAAGTTCCACTGCCCGGTCACCGATTTGAGCTTCTTGGCCGCCCCCGGATCCTGCTCGACCTGTGCGGCGAAGCGGGCCATCGCCTCGACGTTGACGTTGTTGATCTTCGCCATCGCTTTCTCCTATACATTCGGCTAGCCGACTGCGGCACTAGTTGGCTGGTCTTTTCTTGTGAGAGTGCGGCAATCATAGTGGCCGGGAAAAAGCATGACAAGTAGCTGCGTAACGACAGTCCTGGTGGCGCCCACCGCCTTCAAGGGCACGCTGGGCCCGAGCGCGGTGGCCCGCGCGATGACCGCCGCGGTGACCGCGGTTTGGCCGTCGGCGGCGGTCGTCGAGCGGCCGCTTTCGGATGGCGGAAACGGTCTTCTCGAGGCCTGTGCGCGGTTTCTTGGCGGCACGCTCTCCGAGCATGAAGTCAGCGGCCCGTTGGGCGAGCCGGTACGCGCCCGCACCCTGCGGGCCGGGCGGCTGGCTGTGATCGAGTCGGCGGAAGCGTGCGGACTGCATCTGGTGCCGCCGGAACGAAGGGCACCGCTCCTGGCCACGACGCGGGGCGTAGGCGAGCTGGTGCGCGTCGTGGTCGAGGGTGGCGCTTCGGAGGTCGTGCTCGGTCTGGGCGGAAGCGGGACCGTGGATGGGGGAACGGGGATGGCGCGGGCGCTCGGTTGGCGTTTCGAGGACGACGTGGGGACCCCCCTCGCCGAGGGCGGCGGATCACTCGCTGGGCTCGAAACGGTTCACGCGCCGCACCACCGCGTAGGGGTCGCGGTGAAGGCGCTGTGCGATGTGGAGAACCCGCTGCTGGGGCGTCAGGGCGCGGCGCGGGTGTACGGTCCCCAAAAAGGCGCGGGCCCTGAAGAGGTGGAGGTGCTGGAGGCGGGGCTCGCCCGGCTGGCCGATGTCCTGGAGACGGAGCTGGGTCTGGCGGTGGCCGGCCTCGCGGGCGCGGGCGCTGCCGGCGGGTTGGGCGCCGGGGCCCGGGCGTTCCTGGGTGCCGACCTGATATCGGGCGCGGAGTGGATGATCGAGGCGACTGGCCTACGCGATCTACTGGCGGATGCGGATCTGGTCGTCACAGGGGAGGGGCGCTACGACGCGCAGAGCGGGATGGGGAAGTTGACGGGACGGGTCGTGGCGGCGGCGCGTCGGGCAGGCGTTCCGGTGCTGCTGGTCTGCGGGCGCGTGGACGGCCCGCTCCCGGATGGCGTCGACGCGGTCGACTCCGGCGGGCAGCCCCTGGATGAGTCCGGGATCACCCGCCTCACCCGCGACGCTTGCCGGGGCCGCGCCGACGGGGATAGACTGTGAGGCTCACACCTAAAGAGGGCCATAGATGTCGAACAACGACCTGATGGAGAAGCTGGTCTCGCTGTGTAAGCGGCGCGGCTTCGTCTTCCAATCATCCGAGGTGTACGGCGGACTAGGCTCCGTATGGGACTACGGCCCACTCGGTGTCGAGCTCAAGCGCAACGTGAAGGACCGCTGGTGGTACGACATGGTCTCGCGTCCCGACATCGAGGGGCTCGACGCCGGCATCCTCATGCACCCGGAGGTTTGGGTGGCGAGCGGTCACGTGGAGGGCTTCACCGACCCGTTGGTCGAGTGCAAGAACTGCCACCGCCGCTTCCGGGTCGACGAGATAACCGGGGACCAGTGTCCGGTCTGCGGCGTCAAGCACGAGTTCACCGAGCCGCGCATGTTCAACCTGATGTTCAAGACGTTCATGGGTCCGGTCGAGGAAGAGGCGGCGCAGATCTACCTGCGTCCGGAGACGGCGCAGGGCATTTACGTGAACTTCCTGAACGTCTTGAACTCTTCACGCCAGAAGATCCCGTTCGGGATCGCGCAGATCGGTAAGGCTTTCCGCAACGAGATCACACCGGGGAATTTCATCTTCCGGACCCGCGAGTTCGAGCAGATGGAGATGCAGTTCTTCGTGAAGCCGGGCACCGACACTGAGTGGTTCGACTACTGGAGAAGCGAGCGGCTTGAGTGGATGAAGTCGCTTGGGATCCGCACCGAGAAGCTGCGCCTCGAGCAACACACGCGTGAAGAGCTCGCTCACTACGCCTACGACGCCTACGACATCCAATACGAGTTCCCGTTCGGTTGGCAGGAGTTCGAGGGGATACACAATCGTACCGATTACGACCTGGGCGCTCATCAGAAACGTTCGGGGAAGAAGCTCGAGTACTTCGACCAGGCGGCGAACGAGAGGTATATCCCGTACATCATCGAGACGTCGGGCGGCGTAGACCGTCTCATGCTGGTCCTGCTCGCCGATGCCTACCGGGAAGAAGAGGTCGAGGGCGAGGCCCGCGTGGTGCTCAGTCTGCAGCCGAAGCTGGCACCTATAAAAGTGGCCGTGTTTCCCCTCGTCAAGAAGGAAGGTATGCCCGAGGTGTCGCAGAAGATATTCGACGATCTGAGATCCCGATTCCCGGCCTTCCACGACGAGTCCGGCTCCATCGGTCGCCGCTACCGCCGCCAGGACGAGGCGGGCACGCCGTTCTGCGTCACCGTCGACGGCCAGACGCTCGAGGACGACACCGTCACCGTCCGCGATCGGGACACCCTGGCCCAGGATCGAGTAGCAACGGCCAAACTGGGCGACTACCTGGTGGAGAGGATCGGCTAGCGGGACCTTGAGACGCTTCCTCGCCCTCGGTGCGGGCGCTGTCGCCGGCGCTTATCTGGTCGACCGCTGGCGCCGCAACATGGCGAAGCCGCCGCGCTCGCTGCGGGAACATCGCGGTCGGACGATCGAGCCGCTCTTCGTCGAATTGGCCGACGGCGAGTGTGTCCCGGTCGTCGATAGCGGTGAGGGCCCGGTCGTGGTGCTGATTCCCGGACTGACCGGCGACAGCGGGGTCTTCCGCTACCAGATCGCCGCCCTGTCGGAGAGCCACCGAGTGATCGCGCCGAATCTGCGGGTCGATTACAACGGAATCGAGCAGCGCTTCGATCAGTTCGCCCACGATGTGGCCACGGTTCTCGACGCGCTGGACGTGTCTTCGGCCTGCCTGCTGGGGCTGTCGTTCGGTGGCCCAATCGCCATCCGCTTCGCCACCCTCTACCCGAACCGTACCTGGGGGCTGGTCCTCACCAACACGCTGGCGCGACTCGATCTATCTCATGTAGGGCTCAACCGCACGCTGCTGATTCCGGTGGCGCGCTGGACCTCGCGCTTCCTGCCGGAACCTCTAATGCGCCGGCTGGCGGACTTCTGGGGACGTTACGGAATCTGGGTGTTCGATCCGTCGCCGGGTAACGAGCGAATCATCGATTACGAGTTGACGACACCTGTGCGCGTGCCCATGTCGGTAGGCGGCGCCCGCATGGACACGTTCAAGAACTGCGATCTGCGGTCCGATCTGCGTACGATCCGGCAGCCGGCGCTGGTGATTTGCGGCACGTCCGACACCTATACACCACCCGAGTGGCAGCGCGAGATAGCCGATCTGCTGCCGCACTCGACGTATGTCGAGATCGAATACGGTGGGCACCTGTCGCTTATCTCACACGCCGAAGAGTTCAACGAGGTGGTAGCGGGCTGGTTGGCCGGAGTCCAGTCGGCCGCCGCCGAAACCGCGTGAGGTTATCAGGCTTTGGCTTCCCGATCTGAAGTCTTCGCTTCCCGCTGGGGGATGATGCTCGCCATGCTCGGGATGGCTGTGGGCACCGGCAACATCTGGCGCTTCCCACGGATCGTCGCGACGAATGGCGGCGGTAGCTTCCTCTTCGCCTGGGTGATTTTCCTGCTCGTCTGGTCGGTTCCCCTGATCCTGGTCGAGTTCGCCATCGGCAAGGCGACACGCTCGGGGACGGTTGGCGCGTTCGGCAAGCTGATCGGTCGCAAGTTCGCCTGGATGGGGACCTGGGTCGGATGGTGTGCGACGGCGATCATGTTCTACTACTCCGTCGTCATGGGCTGGTGCATCCGGCACTTCGTGGCTGCGCTAACGGGAGCGATACCCGGTGCGACGCCGGAGGCGTTCTGGGAGAGCTTCGCTGCCTCGCCGAGCGCGCTGCTGACCCATGCTGTCGCCATGATACTGGGTGTCATAGTGGTTTCTCGTGGCGTGCGGGGGATCGAGACTGTGGCACGGGTGCTGATCCCCAGCCTGGTCGTTCTGGTCATCGTGCTCGCGATACGCGCCGTCACGCTGCCCGGTGCGGTGCGCGGCCTCGAGTTCATGTTCACTCCCGATTGGGCTCAGCTGACCGATTACCGTGTTTGGCTGGCCGCGTTGACCCAGAACGCCTGGGACACCGGGGCGGGTTGGGGCCT
>JBDHKT010000088.1:0-6973 GCA_039586255.1 Gemmatimonadota bacterium
AGGTCCTCCAGCGCTACCATCTCGTTCGGTGAGTGCATGTAGCGGTTGGGCACCGATACCAGCGCCGTCGCTATACCCATCCGCGCCGTCATGATGCTGTCGGCATCGGTGCTCGTCCTGCTCGGTGTCGCTTCGATGGAGAACGCGATCTCCTCACGCTCCGCCACCTCGACCAGACGCTCGAACAGGATCGGGTTGACGGCAGAGCCCCGGCTGAGAACCGGGCCGCCGCCCAAGCGATGGTCACCGTGGCCCTTTTTTTCCGCGCCCGGGTAGTCGGTCGCGTGGGTCACATCGATCACGATGGCGATCTGCGGGTCGAGGCCGAACGCGCCGGGCCGCGCGCCGCCTCCGCCGACCGCGATTTCCTCCTGGGCCGTCGCTACAGCTACCGCCGCAGCCGCCGGCCGGTCGGCTGCCAGTCGGCGCAGAGCCTCCAGCGCCACGAGCGCGCCGATCCGGTTGTCGATGCTCCGCGACGCGATACGACCATGCGGGAGTTCGACGACGTCGGCGGCCAGTACAGCCGCGTCGCCGACGCGCACCAACTCCCGCGCCCCTGCCCCGTCCTTGGCGCCGATGTCGATCCAGAGGTCCTTGATCTTCGATGCCCGATCGCGGTCGTTCTTTTCCTGCAGGTGGATCGCCTTCTTACCGATCACGCCGCGGATCGGGCCGCTACGGGTGAGGACCTCGACGCGCTGCCCTACGATGACCTCGGGATCCCAGCCACCGATGGTGGAGAAATAGAGGAAACCGTCGTCATCGATGTGATTGATCATGAGGCCGATCTCATCGATATGGCCCGCCATCATCACGCGGGGGGCGCCCTCTGGGTTGACCGCGGCGAAGCTATTACCCGCGACGTCGGCCCAGACACGATCGGCAAATCCTCCTGCCTCGTCGCGCCACGCGTGCGCCGGCGCGCTCTCGAATCCGGACGGTCCGGGCAGGGCCAGCAGGTCTCTTAGGAACTCCATCGAGTTCGACTTCATGGTAGTCCGTGCTCTCGCTTTGAGTGGCTATTTGATCAATAGAACGGTGCCGGCCCCGGGTGGCTCGTGTCCGGCCACTCGCCGTAGACGTCTTCGACGGCGCTCTTCCCGTCCGGCATGTCACTCCGGCTGGCCAGCGCTTCTTCAGCGGCCGCTTCCACCTCGGCCGTGATAGCGGACTCTACGTCCACCAGCACGGCACGGTTCGATTCCAGCGCCGAACCGGGCGCCAGCGGCTCGCCCGTCCTCAGGTCGAGTGCTCCCTCCGCGAGCCACGTTTCGTAGCAGCCGATAGGATCGCGGCGCCCCCAGAAGGCGAACGTCTCGGCGGGGAACAGTTCCCGCGCCTCACTCTCATCGTGCGTTGCATGGCCGCCCATCCGGAAGGTCTCGGTTGTGAGCAGGACCGGGCCGGCGCCCGAGCGACACTTCTCGACCGCCCAACAGGTGGCGGCGTACGCATCCAGCACGTTGTTGCCGTCGAACGCCGCGCTCGCCGCCCCATAAATCCGCGCCCACTCGGAGAAACCCTCGCCCGCGTGGTGGTCACCCAGCGGCGTGCCCAGCGCCACCTGGTTGTTCTGTATGACGAAGATGACGGGCAGCCGCTGCACGGTTGCGAGGTTGAACGCCTCGTGCACTTCGCCCGTCTTCGTCGCGCCATCGCCCACCCAGGTGAGCGCTAGCCGCTTCGACCCCTGCAGGCGGAAGGCCAGCCCGAATCCGGCGATCACCGGTGCAAGGCTACCCACCATGCTGACAGGCGTCATCACACCGTACTCGCGGCCGCCGATATGAAGGTCGCGTCCGCGGTTCGGCGAGTCGGCCGTGGCCAGATACCCCCGGAACATGTCTGCCACCGACATGCCCATCTCGTGGCAGGCACCTGCGTTGCGGATCATCGGACCTACGACGTCCCCCTCCGCGCCGCCGCGGTCGAGTGCGTGCACCGGGCCCACCGTCGTCGCCTCTTCGCCAGTTCCGAGCCACGCTTTCGAGATCACGCCCTGGCGAACCCAGCGCTTGAGGGCGATGTCGTGCAGGCGGAACCGGACCATGCCGGCGTAGAGAGCCAGCAGCCGGTCGGCCGTCAGCTGCTCGGTGCAATTGCGCCTGGCGGAGTCACGTTCGATCGTCTCCCGGAACTGCCGCATGACGTCCGGGTCGGGCGACCAATCGACGTACTCAGGTGGGTCGAAAGCGGGATACCGCTTCACCAGAGCCGCTCACTCCGCTGGATTCGTGGCCCTGATCTCAATCAGGTCCGCGGACTCGGTAAGCACGTCCCCGAAGCGCTCGGCCGCGGCGACGACCGCATCGCGCAGATCGCCGGCTTCGACCTCGAACACCTCGTATTGCTGGACCTCTCGTAGGTAGCGGATCGTAACCTGATAGATACGTTTCTTCTCGCTCATAGCCGGTGGTACGCTCTCGTGTCTGGTGTCCACCGAACCAGCTTACCCTCAGAGGGCTTGTGGCTGCAAGACGATCTTATTGCGGGAGGAGAAGCGGCCCCGGCTCAGTGTGAGTCCTCCTCCTCGAGGAGCGTCTGGAAGATCTTCCGTCGCAGCTCCGGGGGCGCACTCGTGTGACCCTGGTCGGAAACGAAGCGCAGGAAAGCCTTCTCGAAGTTGTAGCGGGGATAGCACCTCCGGCACTTCTCGAGGTGCACCCGGATCTTCTCCATCGTCGCCGGGTCGTCGAGCTCCCCGTCGAGATACTCGTACAGCTGCGCCATGACGCCACCGCAATCGATGCCGCCGGGCTGCGGCATCATCTTTTCCATCAAATCCCTGATGAACCCCGTCATCTGATGTAACCCATTTCCATTGCGTATTCGTAAAGGCGCTGCTGCAGCCGGCGCCGGCCGCGGAAGAGACGCGACTTCACCGTGCCAACCGGCAGATCGAGGATCTCGGCGATCTCAGCATAGCTCAATCCCTCGACGTCGCTCAACACGACGGGGATCCGGAATTCCTCCGGCAGCTCCTGGATCGCCTGCTTCACCTCGTCGTCGACGATGAAACGGTAGAAAGACCCTTCCGGATCCCGATCCTGAACCTGCTCGAAGACCGATGTGTCCTCGACCGCGTCGAACTGTACCGGGCTCGGTTGCTTGCTGCGGCGGCGGAACTGGTTGATGAACGTGTTCCGCATGATCGTCACGAGCCAGGCACGACAATTAGTACCGGGTTCGTACTTGTCCCAGGCCCGATACGCCTTCGTCACAGTGTCCTGGACGAGGTCCTCGGCGTCGGAGGCGTTCCCGGTGAGACGCAGCGCTACGTTGTACAGTGTGTCCAAATGGACCAACGCCTCACTCTCGAACTCCTTCTGCTTCCCGCTCGCTTCTTCTTCCATCGGACATCTCAGATGGTTGGGGTCAGGGCTATCGCTCTTTATTTAGCCGACGACTGCCCTCCCTGCAACTCCCGAACAACGGAAAAAGTTCACCGGGAGAGGTGCGATTGGAATCCGGGAATCCGAGGAATCCGGCAATCGGGGAGGTAGGGAAGCACAGAAGCTGCTCCCAGGCACCTTGTGACTTCCCTACCTCCCCGAATCCACTGGTCCCCGAATCGAGATTCGAGAATTCCCAACGGCTTGCCCATTCCCCGTTTGATACTTCCCATCGCCTCCACGTATATTGTAGGAGACCCTACTGTCCCCATTGCCAACGAGTGCGGCCGGCGCTACGGTAAGAGCGCCGTTCCACAGACTATCCTGGAGAAGGAGTCGGCTATGCGATTCGGGCAGCGGCCGATGGCGGTTCTTAGGAGCCTCTCCGCTTCGCAGGTGGATGCGTTGCGGGCGATCGGCTCAGTGCGCAATTATCGCAAGAGCGAGGGTGTCTACGAGCTGGGCCAGCCCGCCGACACGCTGTACGTGGTGGTCCGGGGCCGCGCCCGACTGCGCGACCGCGATTGGGAAGGCCGGGACATCACGGTCAGCTTCTCCGCCGAAGGCGAGCTGTTCGGGCTGGAAGCGCTGGCCGGTATGCCCTACCGGGTTCTGTCGGCCACCACCGCCGAGGGCAGCGAGTTGCTCTCGATCGACGCCGAAGCGCTGCGGGACCTGCTCGCCCGCGACCCCGGGCTGACCCGCGCTTTGCTCCGCTACTCCGCCGAGGTCATGACCCACGTGGACGAGCGGATCAAGATGCTCGCCTTCCTCGACGTGCCATCTCGGCTCGCCGGCACGATCATCTGGCTGGCCGATCGCTACGGGTCGGAGAACGAGCGCGGCGTAGAGGTACCCTACTGGTTCACGCACCAGGAGATGGCCGACCTGATCGGGTCGACGCGGGAAACGGTCACGACCGTGCTGGCCGAGTTCAAGCGTCTGGGGCTGGTGGACAGCCGGAACCATCACTTCCTCGTCCTCGATCGGCACGCGCTGACCGAGCGAATCAAGTTACCGCGGTTTGGCGAGGTGGTCGGCGAGTAGGACTACCGCCGAAGAGCTTTAAGGAAAGCCGCGCCTGCGTCCCTGATAGACCAGATCCCCGGTGGCTGCGTCGCGCAGTTCGAGGCGGGCCACGACGCCGTCATAATCCAGGACCGCTCGGTAGGCGGGACAGCGGACCGTCAATTGCAGGGTGACGGGCTCTCTCTCATGCTCGCGTCGATAGAGGTTGCGCAGCCGAATGCCACCGAGTAAGGCGGCCGCCTTGCACTCGCCATCGCTCACCTCCAGAACGCGGTAGCTGAGCTCACCCTCGACCCCGCCGGTGTGCGTCCGCACGTTCGACCAGCGCATCGCGGTGGTGTCGACCGCCTGCAGATCTTCCTGAGCGATGTCGAATGGGAGCTGTGCTGCCGCAGGCCCTGACAAACAGAGCACCATTAGGGCGGTGAGTGTTGCGGTCTTGATCCAGCTTCGTTCGTTCACCCTTCCCCCACCAACGTCGAGTGAGCCGGGCTGCGGAGTGATGGAGAGAACCTAGCAGGATCGCTCGGCGGATGTCAGGGGTCGGGCGCTGCCCGGCTAGCCGGGCAGCTTGGCTGTTCCTCGAAGCTCGGCTAGTACGGACTCGAGCAATTCGCCCGCGCGCACCATGCTCTCACCGTTGGGACCATCGCTGCGCACGAACGCCGACTCTGCTGCGGCAGCGTTCAATTCGCGGTAGGCTTCGAGCGTTTGGCGCGCGAGCTCGCGCAACCGTTTCTGTTCGGCCTTCGACTTCTCTCCCGCCATGCTACTAACTCCATATCTCGGTCACTTTACTCCCCAGGCAGCGGCTACCTGGGCCGTCCCAGCGGCGCGCGCCGTATTCAGCGCCCGGCTCGCTGCCGCCAGCAGCAGATCGGGGCAAGCCTGGACTTGCCCGTTCTTGCCTTCGATCCCGGCAATGCCGGCACTCAACGTGACAGGGAACTCGCCGTCTACGCGCTTCGATAGCGACAGCGAGGTGAACCTTTCCGCCAAACGCAGGCCGCCGGCCGCCGGCGTGTGCGGCGCCAGCACCATGAATTTCAGAAATTCGAGGTGTCCCACCACGTCCGAGTTGCGCGTCCCGTGATGGAGCGCTAGCGAAAACTTCAACTCCAGATCGTAGAGCGTGTCGGTGGGCGCCCTCACCTCGTCGGGCGACAGATCGACACCGAACACGATGCAGGACAGCGGGTCACTCATGCGCCGCGCCAGCGCGACAAGCTCCCTGAGCCGGCGCTTGACCCCCAACGCCGTATAGTGCCCGGTCTTGATGTCCAGCAGCATGCCCGACTGAATCCCATCCACATCCCGCTTCAGCCAGATCCAGGTGCCCAGCTTCGCCGCGAGCTCCGCCGCCTGGCCCGGCAATTCGAGGACATCCCAGAAACCGTCAGCCAATGCCGTCGTGCGCCCCTCGAGAGAGAGACGGTCATCGCAGATGCCGATCAGCGGCATCGTCGGTCGTCGACGTACTTCACGAAGCTGTCTGCCGATCTCGATCCGCGTGCTTACCGGCAGCCACCTGAGGTCGAGCAAGACGGCGTCGCTACGCCGGTCGCCCAGGTAGCGACCCAGCGGTTCGGGCCGCGTTCGCTTCTCGAGCCGGTAATAGTCCCCCTGGAGAACCGCCGACAGCGCCGGCAGAAGCGTCTCATCGGTCGTGATTACCGTTACGCTCGCCGGCCCGTGCGGGGAACCCGTCACAGCGGCATCCGGCGGGAACCGCTCTCGGACCTTCGACATTGCCAGGACGCCTCCGTTGTGGGGTTGAGTCTTGGGCACTCGCCAGGGTAGGACGCAAGAGGTGAGCCGAGGGTACTCCTCGCCGGCTCTCATCGTATAACTAGCTGTTTTATAAGGGGTTAGAGCGGCGGAATCGTAGCGCAGGAGGGGCCCTTCGACCGGAATTCCCTATCCTTTTGCTGCAAAGTTGTTCGCCCGCTCAGAGCAGCTCGTCTGTGGCTTTCGCGTACTCGAAAATCGCCTGCACTTCCTGTTCCCAGGCCGCTGCAGCCTCGGCATCCGCGGGATCGTTGAGGAAGGCCTCCGCGATATCGGCCCGCAACTCGGCCTTGGCTATCGGACGCGAGTGGATCCGGAGTAGCCAGCGGTCGGGCGGCGCGTCACCCGTGCCCGGCGGGACGGGTGTGACGTTCCAGTAGCCGCCCCGGTTACGGAATTCCTCCATCAGAGCGTCGCGTAAGCGTTCCCGCGTATCGTCCGCCATCGAAGCGCCGGCCTCCATCGTCGGTTGTCGTGGGCCGTGAGTTGCCGCCAGGAGGACAGAATGCACGCCTCGCTCAGCGGACGCAAGCGGCAGGAGCATTAACCCGCGCGGCTGGATGCTCGGCCCGCGCTGCCGAGCGAGTGCGCAGCGTCTCCTTGCGTCCGAGGGAAGAACCCGGCCATAATGTCCGGGGAATCGCTTCAGCCTCCAAGCCCCAGAGGCCTTCCTCAGGCCGATTCCCCGACAAGGAGGCGTCCTCATTGTTTTCGATGGAGCTGCTATCCTACTCCAACTCATACCCTTACGACCCGGGAGG
>JBDHKT010000089.1:0-8880 GCA_039586255.1 Gemmatimonadota bacterium
GACATCACGTTCGTCACTTCGACGAACAAAGATGAAGAAGCCATGGCTCTGCTGCGTGAGATGGGGATGCCTTTCCGCGGAGTTGAGCCGGTCGCCGTTTAGCAAACGGTAAGTTCTCAAGCAACTGGTGATGCGATGGCGCGGAAAGCTCTGATCGAGAAGACGAGAAAGCGGAAGAAGTTCAACGTTCGCGCGTACAACAGGTGCCGCAGATGTGGGCGCGCCCGGGCATTCATCCGGAAGTACGGCCTGTGTCGCATCTGTTTCCGCAACATGGCGTTGGAGGGTGAACTCCCCGGCGTGCGGAAGGCCAGTTGGTAGGTAAACGGGCATAGGACGAAACACGATGACAATGACCGACCCGATTGCAGATATGCTCACTCGTGTCCGCAACGCGCTGCGTGCAGGACATAAGCGAGTCGATGTTCCTGTTTCGAGGATGAAGGTGGAGATCGCCAAGAAGCTGGTCGACGCACACTTCATCGAGAATATCAAATTCATCGACGAGGGGCAGCGGAGCCTGATCAGGCTGTACCTGAAGTACACACCCGACGGTAAGCCGGTCATCCGCGAGCTTCGCCGGGTCTCCCGGCCGGGGCGGCGCAGCTATGTGGGGACGGCCGAGATCCCGCGTGTTCGCAGTGGTCTGGGGATGGCGATCCTCTCGACCAGCCGAGGCATCCTCACTGATCGCGAGGCCCGTGCGGCGGGCGTCGGTGGCGAGCTCATCGCGGTGGTCCACTGAATCGGCGGAGAGCGAGCTATGTCGCGTATCGGCAAGCGGGTTATCAAGGTACCGGACGGTGTGACGGTGACGGTCGAGGGCGCCCGCGTCAAGATCAAGGGTCCCAAGGGCGAGATCGAGCGGGACTTTCATCCCTCGACGCAGGTCATCCACGAGAACGGTGAGCTGCGTGTGGAGCGCGCGAGCGATCGTCGCGACCACCGCGCCCTGCACGGCCTGGCCGGTTCGCTGCTGATGAACATGGTGAAGGGCGTGACCGAAGGGTTCGAGAAGAAGCTCGAGATCGTAGGCGTGGGGTACCGGGCCGAAGCGGCCGGCAAGGGGCTGCGCTTCCATCTCGGCTACTCCCACCCGATCACCTACGATGCGCCCGAGGGAGTGATGCTCGGCGTCGAATCGCATACGATGGTGACGGTCTCGGGTGTGGATAAAGAGAAAGTCGGCCAGGCGGCGGCGGAGATCCGCGGCTTCCGGCCCCCGGAGCCCTATAAGGGCAAAGGGATCAGGTATCACGGAGAACAGGTCCGTCGCAAGGCGGGCAAGACGGCCATCTGATGTCGATATCGAAGCTGAAGTGGAAACGCGTGCGCGGGAAGGCGGATCGGCGGGCACAGGCTCGCGAACGCCGTCACTCTCGCGTCCTGAAGAAAGTGCGCGGAACCGCCGAACGCCCCAGGCTGGTCGTTCGGCGCACGCTGCGTCACATCGAGGCACAGCTGATCGACGACGATCTGGGCATCTGCATCACGGGTGTCTCGACCCGATCGAAGGAGGTGCAGTCGAAGATCGAGGATGATCAGCGCAAAGCGGCCCAGAGCCACATCGCCGGCCAGTTGATGGCCGAGCGTGCCAAGGTGAAGGGCATCGAGCGGGTCGTCTTCGACCGGGGAGGCTACCCTTATCACGGGCGCGTTCAGGCGTTTGCCGAGGGCGCGCGCGAGGGAGGGCTTAAGATCTAGTGGCCACTCAGCGTGAAGGCCGCGGCGGCCGTGACAAGCGTGACAAGCGTGACAAGCGACCGCGGGAGCGGGAGAGCGATCTTGTCGAAAACGTCATATACATCAATCGCGTGGCCAAGGTGGTGAAGGGCGGCCGGCGCTTCTCGTTCACCGCCCTCGTGGCCGCAGGCGACCAACAGGGTAAAGTCGGCACCGCTCTCGGCAAGGCGAACCAGGTCGCCGAGGCGATCCGCAAGGCGTGCGGCACGGAACGATCCCGCACGAAATCATCGGGCATCACGGCTCCGGCAGGGTGCTGCTGCGGCCGGCGGGCCCGGGCACCGGTGTGATTGCCGGTGGCCCCGTGCGGGCCGTCCTCGAGTGCGCCGGCGTCCAAGATATCCTGACCAAGAGCCTGGGCTCATCAAACAACCCGATTAACCTGGTGCGCGCGACCATGAACGGCCTGACAAGTCTCGTGACGGTCGAGCAGGCGGCGTGGGAGCGCGGAATCACCGTCGAAGAAGTGCGTGGAGGACGTCGTGAGTAAGCTGAGGGTCCGTCAGGTGAAGAGCGGGCTCGGGGCACCGGGCAAGATCCGCCGCACGCTGGAGGCCCTGGGCCTCAAGCACCAGCGTTCGGTTATCAAGCCCGACAACCCGGCGGTCCGCGGCATGCTGTTCAAGGTCAAGCACCTGGTCGAAGTGGTGCCCGAGTCGGACGAAGCTGAGAAGGGATCCTGAGATAGATGACGCACCTAGAATCGATTAAGCCTCCCAAAGGGATCAAGCGAACGTCGAAACGCCTCGGCCGCGGCACCGGCTCGGGCGTTGGCAAGACCGCTGGCCGCGGCCACAAGGGCCACAAGTCACGCTCGGGTGGCCGGACCAAGCCGTGGTTCGAGGGCGGCCAGATGCCCCTGCAGCGCAGACTTCCCAAGCGGGGCTTCCGTCCCTACAGGCGGGTCGAGTACCAGGTGGTCAACGTCGGCCACCTCGAGCGCGTTCAGGGAGACGAGGCCGGTCCCGAGACGATGAAGGCCGCAGGGTTGATCAGGTCGCTTAGGCGACCCGTCAAGGTCCTCGGCTACGGTGAGATCGGCCGGGCGATCAGGGTCACCGCTCATGCCTTCAGCACGTCCGCTCGGGAGAAGATCGAGAAAGCCGGCGGAGAGGTAAACGAGGCCGAGTAATGACCAACCCCGTCCAGAATCTCCTCCGCGCCCCGGAACTCAAGCAGAAGATCCTCTTCACTTTGCTCTGCTTGGCGGTCTATCGCCTCGGCGCCCATATCACGGTGCCCGGCGTGGACGTGGTCTCGCTCAGAGATCTGGCCAGCCAGCTGCAGGGAACGCTCTTCGGACTCTACGACATGTTCGTCGGCGGAGGCCTCCAGCGCGCGACGATCTTCGCGCTGGGGATCATGCCCTACATATCCGCCAGCATCATGTTCCAGCTCCTCGCCGCGGTCTTCCCGACCATCGAGAAGCTGCAGAAGGAGGGTGAGGAGGGCCGCAAGAAACTGAATCAGTGGACGCGCTACACAACCGTCTTGCTGTGTGTGCTGCAGGGCTACGCCTACGCGATCTTCCTCGAGAGCCAGCCGGGCGCCCAGAGTCCCATCGTCCCCGCTCCCGGCATGCTTTTCCGCTTCACCACGGTGCTGACGCTCGTCGCCGGCGGTGTCTTCATTATGTGGCTGGGTGAGCAGATCACCGAGCGCGGTATCGGCAACGGCATGTCGTTGCTGATCTTCTTCGGAATCGTCGAGGGATTCCCCAACGCCGTCGCGCGAACGCTCGAAGCGCTCTCCGTGGGTACGATCAGCGCCTTCAAGCTGGCGGCCCTGCTCGCCGTGATGATCGGCGTGATCGCAGGGACGGTGGCCGTCACGATGGCCGCGCGGAAGATCCCCGTCCAGATACCTAAGAAGGTCGTTGGGCGCGGACGCATCCGCGAAGGCCAGAAGTCTTTCATACCTTTGCGCATCAACTCGGCTGGCGTGATGCCGATCATCTTTGCTCAGTCGATCATCGTCGTTCCCGGCACGGTTGCCTCATTCTCGAACGTGCCGTTCATGGCGGCGATATCGGAGCTCTTCCAGCCGGGCAATACGCTGTACTATATCAGCTACTCACTGCTTATTGTCTTCTTCACCTACTTCTACACCGCGATCATCTTCAACCCGGTCGACCTTGCTGAGAACTTGAACAAGCAGGGCGCTTTCATACCGGGTGTGAAGCCAGGAGCGAGAACGGCGGAGTACATCGACTATGTGCTCTCCCGTATCACCCTACCGGGCTCTCTGTTCCTGGCGGCGATCGCGCTTATACCGTTCCTGATCTTCGCTTGGTTTGACATACAGCTCTTCTTCTTCGGCGGTACGGCGCTGCTGATCGTCGCCGGCGGGGCACTCGACACCGTCCAGCAGATGCAGCAACACCTGCTGCTGCGCCACTACGAGGGCTTTATGAAGAAGGGTCGTGTGAAGTATCGGGGTAGGCAGAGGTATATGTGATGACCGACGGACCGGCCGACGCAGCGAGTAGTGGAACATGAACATTGTACTCTTAGGTCCTCCGGGCTCCGGCAAGGGGACACAAGGCGATCGACTGGCTGCCCGACGCGGGGTGCCGAAGTACTCGACGGGCGACATACTCCGCGACGCGGTGCGCCGGGGTACACCGCTGGGCAGTGATGCCAAGCGCTACATGGATGCCGGCGAGCTCGTGCCCGACGAAATCGTGCTGGGGCTCGTGCGTGAAGCGTTGACCGCGCCGGAGGCGAGCAAAGGATTCATCCTCGACGGCTTCCCGCGCACGGTCGCCCAGGCAGAGGGGCTCCAGGGGCTGCTCGAGGAGCGGGGCGTCGGACTGGACGCGGTCGTCTACCTCGACGTGCCGGAAGAGGAGTTGATTCGCCGTCTTGCCGGTCGTCGCGTTTGCCCGAGCTGCGGGGCCGTCTTCAACGTCCATTCGGATCCGCCAGCTGTCGCTGGGACCTGCGAGAACTGCGAGAACGAGCTCGAGACGCGCAAGGACGATCGGGAGGAAACGGTGCGCGTCCGGTTGCGTGTGTACCACGAGCACACCGAGCCGCTGCTGCGTTGGTACGGAGAGGGTTCCGCTTTGTGTGAGGTGGCCGCAGTCGGGTCGCTGGACGAGGTTTACGACGAGCTGGTCAGAGTGGTAGGCAGCTAGTGATCACGCTCAAAACAGACGAAGAAATCGAGCTCATCTCGCATGCCTGCGAGATCGTCGCCGATGTGCTCGACCAGATCGCCGACATGGTTCGGCCCGGTGTAAACACCGCCGAGCTCGATAGCTGGGCGGAAGAGCGGATCTGCAGCTACGAGGGAGCGACGCCGGCGTTCAAGGGCCTCTACGGGTTCCCGGCTACGCTCTGCACCAGCATAAACCAGGAGGTCGTCCACGGGATCCCGTCGCCCTCGCGCGTGCTGCAGCAGGGCGATATCGTGAGCATCGACGTGGGCGTTTGCCACGAAGGGTACTTCGGCGACGGCGCGCTGACGTTGTCCGTTGGCGAGATCAGCGACGACGTCTGCCGGCTCCTCGACGTGACGCAGCGTGCCTTGAGGCGTGGCGTCGAGGCGGCGCGGCCCGGCTCGCGGATCGGGGACATCAGCTTCGCTATCGAGAAGGTCGGACGCGACGCCGGTTACGGCGTGCCTAGGGAGCTAACGGGCCACGGGATCGGCAGCCGGCCCCACGAGGATCCGCAGGTGCCCAATTACGGGCGCTCCGGCGAGGGCCTGCGGTTGCAGCCGGGGCTCGTCCTCGCCATCGAGCCGATGTTCAACATGGGCGGCCGTGAGATCCGCACCCTGGCCGATGAGTGGACGGTAGTCACTGCGGACGACACGGTCTCGGCCCACTTCGAGCATACGGTCGCCATTACGCAGGACGGGCCACGCGTGCTGACCGTGGTCCCGTCGAAGGCAGGCTGAGGAAAGGCGCAGCGGGTGGCCAAGGAAGATTCGATCCAGATGACCGGCACGGTGGTCGAAGCTCTGCCCAACGCGATGTTCCGCGTGGAGCTGGAGAATGGTCACGAGATCACGGCGCACATCTCGGGGAAAATCCGGATGCACTACATCCGCATTCTACCGGGTGACAAGGTGCAGGTAGAGCTGTCGCCGTACGATCTGACGCGGGGCCGGATCACGTACCGCTACAAGTGAGGGAACAAGTGTTTGCCGACGGCCACATGACCCGATTTCGCACGCCGGCATTGATCTTCGGGGCAGGCAGGATATCTTTCTAGGCTGCTCCAGAACAGAGAACAGGGTGCGGAAGTGAAAGTAAGATCGAGCGTTAAGCGTATCTGTGAGCATTGCCAGATCATCCGGCGCCGAGGTGTCGTCCGGGTCATCTGCAAGCGCAACCCCAAGCACAAGCAGCGGCAGGGCTAGGGACTATGGTACGAATAGCAGGCGTTGACTTGCCGAATAACAAGCGGGTCGAGGTTGCACTGACCTATATCCATGGGATCGGGGCCTCGAGCTCGAGGCGCATACTCTCGGAGACCGGCGTAAGCCCGGACATCCGGATGCACGAGCTTTCGGACGAGGACCTGAACAAGGTGCGGCGGGCGATCGAGAGCGATTACAAGGTCGAGGGTGCTTTGCGCACTGAGGTCTCGATGAACATCAAGCGTCTGATGGACATCGGGAGCTACCGTGGAGTGCGACACCGGAAGGGGCTGCCGGTGCGTGGGCAGCGTACGCATACAAACGCGCGGACGCGGAAGGGTCCGCGTCGCGCGGTCGCAGGGAAGAAGAAGGCGCCGCGCAAGTAGCGGTCGCGCGGGTGAGGGAAGCGGGAACCAGCTCGAGCGAGGGGAGCAGATGCCTCCAAAGAAGCGTGCAGCGGGACCAAAGAAGAAAAAGGAAGTCGGCGTAGAGGGGATCGTCTATATCAAGGCGACCTTCAACAATACGATCGTGACGATCACCGACATGGAAGGCAACACGGTGGTCTGGGGAAGCCCCGGCAAGTCGGGATTCAAGGGCTCGAAGAAGTCCACCCCGTTTGCCGCGACGGTTGCGGCGGAGCATGCGGCGCGTGAGGCGCTCGGCCTCGGCATGAAGCGCGTGCACGTTCGCGTCCAGGGCCCCGGCTCGGGCCGCGAGTCGGCGATCCAGGCGCTGCAGGCGTCGGGCCTGCAAATCCGCTCCATCAGGGATGTTACGCCGATTCCCCATAACGGCTGCCGGCCGCCCAAGAAGCGGCGCGTCTAAGCCGTTCACCGTGTAAACACAGCGCAGGTGACAGAGGTAAATGGCAAGACATACAGCATCGGTTTGCAGGCTCTGCCGACGTGAGGGGCAGAAGCTCTTCCTGAAGGGGAAGAGGTGCAACACGGAGAAATGTGCGCTGGAGCGCCGCGCCTATCCGCCGGGTCAGCACGGAGCGGCGCGGGCCAGGCGGCGCCGCCAGTCGGACTACGCCGTTCAGCTGCGTGAGAAGCAGAAGGTCCGTCGAATCTACGGCCTTCAGGAGGCGCAGTTCCGGAACCTGTTCAGGCTGGCCGGGCTGGCGCGGGGCATAACGGGCGACAACCTGATCGTCGCGCTCGAGACGCGCCTCGACAACGTCGTCTACCGGCTCGGCTTCGCGCCTTCGCGCAAGGCGGCGCGGCAACTAGTTCGACACCGCCACATCCTGGTGGACGGCAAGCTCGTGACGATCCCAAGCTACCAAGTAAAACCCGGGCGCGAGATCTCGGTCAAGCCGGCGAGCCGGGAGATGCCGCTGGTCATGGAGGCGGCGGAGGCAAGGGGCGGCGACGGGCTGCTCGGCTGGCTCTCGGTCGACCACAAGAAGCTGACCGGCCAGATGTTGGAGACGCCGGCGCGCGCCGACATACCGCTGGCGGTTCAGGAACAGTTGATAGTCGAGTTGTACTCGAAATAGTTTTGATCGAGGGTTCAGAGGGAGGCCTTCACAGTGCTGATTGACCTACGCGGTTGGGTTCTACCCGAACGGGTCGAGGTTACCGAGACGTCCGATGACGGGCGGCGTGCAGAGTTCCTGATTCAGCCGCTCGAGCGCGGTTACGGGCAAACGCTCGGTAACGCGACGCGGCGGATCATGCTCTCGTCCCTGCCCGGCTCGGCTATCTGGGCGTTCCGGGCCAGTGGAGTGTTGCACGAGCACCAGACGATCGCCGGCGTGGTCGAGGATGTTCACGAGATCATCCAGCGCTTCAAGGGCCTGGTCTTCCGCGTCGTCGGCGGTGAAGACGAGGCGAAGCTGGAATTGGTCGTTCGGGAGCCGGGCGTCATCACCGCACGACATATCACCCCGAACCCGAAAGTCGACATCATCAACCGCGACCACCCGCTGTTCAGCCTGCAGGAAGAGTTGCCGGAAGATAAACCGCTGCGGCTGGAACTGTGGATCAACCACGGGCGCGGCTTCGTGCTCGCCGATCAGCACCAGAGGCGGAAGGATGATCCCGTCGACCTCATCTTGATCGACTCGATCTACAGCCCGGTGCTAAGGGCGAACTTCAACGTCGACGAGACCCGCGTCGGCCAGCGGACCGACTTCGACCGGCTGACGCTAACGGTCGAGACGGACGGCTCGATGCGGCCCGAGGAGGCCGTTGCATACGCGGCGGAGCTAATGGCGAAGCACCTGGAGTACCTGCGTCGCTTCGGAGCGGGCAACGGGGAGACCGCGGCGCCGGAGCTTCAGCTGGTTCCGATGAGCGAGAAGACGCGGGACCTCGTGAACCGGCCGCTCGAGGAGTTCGATATCTCGGTGCGCTCGCGTCACACGCTCGAGAAGGGCAATATCCGGACGCTGGGCGACATCGCGCGGCGAACGGAGGACGAGATCCTTCAGATCGAGAACTTCGGCCGCAAGTCGCTTCAGGAGGTCGAGGACCTTCTGCGCATGCACGGCCTCCAGTTCGGCATGCAGTTCCAGGAAGGCGAGGACGGCGAGCTCTATGTTGTGAGCGAGAGCGTCGACGGCGATAACTAGCAACTATACGCACGGGGATCCAGGTCGTGAGGCATAGAAGGAAGGGGCGGCAGCTAAGTCGGACGGCAAGCCACAAGAAGGCGATGCTGTCAAACATGGCGACGAGCCTGGTCCGCCACGAGCGCATCAAGACTACTACGGCCAAGGCGAAGGAGTTGCGACCATTCGCCGAGCGCTTGATCACG
>JBDHKT010000090.1:0-11632 GCA_039586255.1 Gemmatimonadota bacterium
GCCAGCGTCGTCCGCTCCATGCGCCCGATCACCTTCCCGGTAACCAGCGGGTCGTTGATCTGCCGCGTATACAGCACCTGGAAATACGACTGGAACAGGTCGCTCCCTTCCTGGAAGAAGGGCCGGCGCTCGGGGAAGAAGAGGGCGAAAGTCGTGTTGACGTCGATCTGGGCGACGTCCGACTCGACCTGGCTGAAATCCGGGTTCAGCCCCAGCTCGGTCGTTATACCCGAAGAGAACGGGTAGCGGGCGAAGAGCGACAGCTCGCCGGCTGGGTCCTCGTTGCTGAAGCCCGAGCTCGGGTCGTCGGCGTCCTCGATCTGGCCTGCCTGCGAGGCGATCACCGCCGGCATCAGCTCCAGGGCGCCGCCCGACCTGACACCCTGGATCCCGGCCAGCGTCCCCCACTGGCAAACCCAGCAGGGATCGTCGCGGTTGATCCCGGCCCAGGTGTGCTGCGCCCGGCTGTCACGCGGCCAGGTCCGCCAGAACGTCGCTCGCCACTCCTGTACCTCGCGATCCGGAAAACGAAGGCTCTTGAACGGGATGGCCATCTCGATCTGGTAGCCCTCGTCGGTGATCTTGGCCTCGCTGTAGAAGATGATGTCGAATCGGAAGTCCTCGCCGGCGTTCGCCGACCAGCGACTGTCGCCCTGGACGCCCAGCGGGTTCGCGAACAGGAAATACGCCCACGAGGCGTCGCCGTACGTGTCGAGCAGGATGCCGAAGTAGTCGTCGTTCCACATCTCGTCCCGATCGCGAAGCGAAGCGCGGATCCTACTCGGGTCGTCGTGAGCGATGAAGCCCAGATACAGATACTCGTCGTTGTAGGTGACCAGGACCTCGCTCTACACCGGCGGTTTCTCCCCTTCGTCCGGGTAGAAGATGGCGAAGTTCGTCGCCCGGGCCGCGCCCACCCATCCTTCATCGTCCAGCTCGCCGTCCAGCTCGATCGGCCCTTGCGCAGGCTCGATCTGCAGCACCGGTAATACGTTCGGCAGGAAGCTGTCCGGCTCCGCCGCCGCTGCTGCGGCCGGCGGCGTCTGCGCCGCTGCCGGCTTGGCCGTGAGTATCGATAGCAGGAGAAGCAGGATCGTGGTGGGGGGAGCACACCAGGTCAAACTGCGCGCGCGCTGCGCGGTCCGCGGGCTGTGGCCCATGGGCGTCGCTCCGATTCGTGCTTGCTGCGGCTTGGCAGACCAGTCGCTCGTTTGGACGCCCGGAGCCGGCAAAACGTTGCAGACGCCAGGTGCGCGGCCAGTCTTCACCTCACCGTACGGCCGGCCTTCCGGTGGGTTTCAGGCCTTGGCAAAAAAACGCCGGGCCATTTGGCCCGGCGTGCGCGAGTGGGGGTTGTGGGCTTGTTAGGGTTATGTCTGGAAGAGGTGACGCGCGTCGCGCAGCATGTCAAGCCTCAACCTGGGAAAACAGCTGCAACTCTTGATCAGCGTGCCCTAGTGATACGAGACCACTTTCTGGGGCCCGCGCATCCAATCCTCTTCGTCCTCGACGAGATACTTGGCCTGGACTTCAGTCCAGCGGACTCGACGCTGACAGAACTGGCAGATCACCCAGTCCTTCCCGAACCCGACCCAGACGCAGGCACCCACGTTGTGGCAGTGTGGGCATCGCATGATGTGCTCCCTTTCCATTTCAACAACTCCGTCAGGGCTAGTCTCTACAGCAACTCCGTTCTCCGGCCTCTATCAGAAGCAGGGGATGTACCAGAACGGGGCTCTGTGATCTAACTATCTGTGAGAAATGGGGTTACAGCGTTGAAGTGGGTCAGGGAAAGGCCCGGATTCGCCGGCTGTTGTTACCGAACGGTAACCCGGATGGGAACCGTTACCCGCTGATGGGGCCCGAGAGTCGGGCCCCCCGACGGCTAGCCGAGGAGATTCCTTAGCAGAACGAACACGTTGGCCGGTCTCTCGGCCAGTCGCCGCACGTACCACGGGAACCAGGACTTGCCGTAGCTGATCAGAACGCGCACCCGGTAGCCTTGGTCGGCGAGCTGGAGCTGGAGCCGACGCTGAATCCCGTAGAGCATCTGGATCTCGAAGGCGTTCTTCGGCAGGCCGAGTCTGTCGGCCCGCTCCTGTATGCCGTCGATCATCTTGGGATCGTGCGTTCCGAAGAAGACGCGGAGATCACTCCCATCACAGAGCTTGCCGAGCAGCGTGTCGGTGTGCTTCAGAAAAGCGGCGTCCAGCCGGCGCTTGCCGCGGCAGGCGACGTCCCTGGGCTCGGTGTACGCGCCTTTCACGAGGCGAATCGTCGGTGCGAGGGGGAGCAGCGACTGAATGTCGCTCGCTGTCCGGTGGAGGTATCCCTGGATGCAGACCGCGACGTTGCGGTGCTCGGCTCGGATTCGGCGGTAGATATCCAGGGTGCCGTCGACGTACGAGCTGTCCTCCATGTCGATGGCGACGGTGCGGCCCAGCTCGTCGGCCCGCTCGACGAGACGCTTGATCCTTGCGTAGGTGCCTTCGAGATCCAGCTCGATCCCGAAGTGCGTAGGCTTGACCGAGATGTCGGAGTCGTAGCCGCGTTCGGTAATGCGGTCCAGTGTGCCCAGGAAGTGTCGCGTGACCTCTTCCGCTTCCTCCTGCTGCTTCACGTGCTCGCCGAGGAGAGTGAGGATCGTCGGGATGCCGCTTTCGCGTAGCGCTGCGGCGGCGTCGAGTGCCGACTCCACATCTTCGCCGGGCAGGAAACGCTGTACCGCATTACGCGTGAACTTGCGCCGCGTTAGCTGGTGGGCGAGCCACTCGCTCGTCGATGCTCGTAGCAGGATCTCCCTGGTCAGGCCCATGGCCGGATCTTACAGATCACCCACCTCCCGCACCAGAGCGGTCGACCGGATTCCCATCCGCCACCCAGGCCCGGATCCCGCCTCTCAGGTTCGCCACGTTGGAGATGCCACGCGCGCGGAGCAGGCTGGCGCCGATGCCCGATCGCCAGCCTTCCTGGCAATGGAGCACGACGGCGCCGTCGCGCGGTAGCTCGTCGAGTCGTTCGCTCAGATAGCCGAGCGGAATGTTCGCGACGCCCGGGATGTGGAACGCCTCCCATTCCGCCAGCCCGCGGAGATCGATCACGGCGACGTCGCCGGCGTTCATCCGCTCGACCAGCTCCTCCGAGCTGATCTCGGCCGTCGTGCCGAGCTTGCCTCCATCCTCTTCCCAGGTCGTGATCGCAGCGCTGCCGAAGTAGCCGCCGATGCGGTCGAGGCCGATCAGCATGAGGTCCCGTGCCGCCTCGTCGACGCCGGCCTCCTGCTCTGCGATCAGGTAGAACTCGCGGTCGTATGGTATGAGCCACCCGGCCCACGTCGTGAAGGAGTTGTCGAGCGGGATGTTGATTGCGCCCGGCACATGGCCTGCCGCGAAGTCCTCCGTCTTCCGCGTGTCGACGACCAGCGCGCCCGAGCTCAGTAGGTCGGGCAGACGCGACTCGGGAAGGCGCTCGGGACGCGGGTGGCCGCCGAGGATACGCGGCCCTTCCTTGTTGATCCGCTTCATCTCAGCAAAGTACTTCGGCGGTTCCGGCTGGCCGGCGAGCACCGCCTCGACGAAAGCGGCCCGTTCCTCCATAGAGAGGGCCCAGTTGAACCTGCGCTCGTAGCCCAACGTCGATTGGGGAACCGCGCCGAGCGACTTGCCACAGGCCGACCCTGCACCGTGCCCCGGCCAGAGCTGCAGGTAGTCAGGGAGTTCCTTGAAGCGCTCGAGCGAGTCGAAGAGCGTTCGGGCGGCATCCTCCATCGTGTCCTGGTAACCCGCTGCGCGCTCTAGCAGGTCGGGCCGGCCCACGTCGCCCACGAACACGAAGTCGCCGGTGAACACGCCCATCGGCTCGTTTGCACCCGCCGTATCGGTGAGCAGGAAGCTCATATGCTCGGGGGTGTGACCCGGCGTGTGCAGCGCCTCGATCAGTACGTTGCCCACCTTGAACGAGTCGCCGTCCTTCAGCGGTGTCGCGCCCTCCCCTGTGCCGAACTCGTACTTCCAATCCGCATCGCCTTCATCGGAGAGGTACATCTGGGCTCCGGTGCGCTTCGCCAATTCGCGCGTACCGGAAACGTAGTCGGCGTGGATGTGCGTCTCGGTCACATGCGTGATCCGCAAACCTTCCTGCTCGGCCGCCTGCACATAGCACTCCACGTCACGGTGCGGGTCGACGACCAGTGCTTCACCCGTTGCCTGGCAGCCCACGAGGTAGCTGGCCTGGGCGAGCTTGTCGTCGTAGAAACGCCTGAGCAGCATGTCTCATCTCCTTGCCGACTGAGTGCACCGGTAGTCGGTGGCCGGTCACCGGTGGCCGGTGACCGGTGACCGGTAATTCCAGAAGTTGGGAGTTCGACATTACCGGCTACTGACTACCGGCTACCGGCCACCTTCTGCCAGCGCCCCTGAACCGGCCCCCACCCCCTCGGTCGGCACAAAGACACCCCTGTTCTGGTACAGAATCGCCGCCCCCATGATGAGCAGGAGGATCGCGAACGCACGCCGTAACGCCTGCTGCGGCACGAAACGTAAGAGCATCGTACCAATCAGGATTCCCACAATCGCGACTGCAGTGAAGAGGCCTATGAATGGCCAATCCACCTCTACCTGGCCCAGGTAGCCGAGGAACCCCGTCGCCGACTTCAACGCGATCACTGCCAGCGAGGTTCCGACCGCCTGTTTCATCGGAATCCTCACCAGTAGCACCAGCGCCGGCACGATCAGGAACCCGCCACCCACGCCCACCAGTCCGGTCAGCACGCCCACCGCCAACCCCTCTACCGTGATAAGCGCTATTGGCAACCGTGAGCGGTCATCGAGATGCAGGACACCGGCCCCGGGCCTAACACCCGGCACTCGACCGAGCAGCATGAAGTACCCGGCCGCGATCATCACAGCGGCGAAGAGCACCAACTGGAACGTGCCGCTGACGAATACGGCCAGCCGCGCTCCCAGATAGGTGCCCGCCATCGCCACGCTCCCGAACACGAACGCGACTCGAACGTGCACGTTGCCGATCCGCCAGTGGCCGATCGCTCCTATCAGGCTCGTCACGCCTACCACCGCCAGGCTCATCGCGATCGAGGCCTTCGCTTCGAAACCCATCACGTACACGAAGATCGGGACCGTGAGGATCGAGCCGCCCCCGCCGAGCAGCCCCAGCGATAGGCCGATCAGCAAGCCGAGCGAGATTCCTAGGACGAGCATGGTCTGGAAGATAACAGAAGGTGCGAACCACGCCTGCCCGGAGGTGTGTCGATGGAATGTCAATATCAAATGTTGACAAAGACACGACAGTAACGCTAAACTGATATCGATATGGCAGATAAGAGAAGCGACACCAGGGTGAAACGCCATCCGATCCAGGTCGTGGTCCGGCGCACCGGTCTGACGGCCGACGTGCTCCGCGCCTGGGAGAAGCGGTACGGGGTGATCGAGCCCGGCCGCTCGGAGGGCGGGCGGCGACTCTACTCCGACAGAGACATCGAGCGGCTTCGGCTATTGCGACGCGCGACTGGGGCCGGGCGGCGGATCAGCCAGATCGCCGGGCTGGCGACCGAGGAGCTGGCGGCGCTGGTGAAAGAGGATGAGCGTGAGGAAGCGGTCGCCGCGGTGGAGCCGGACGTTGAGACCGCCCAGGCGGCGGAGATCCACCTGAGGGATGCGCTGGTGGCCGTCGCCGGGCTCGACGCACGCGAGCTCGAGGTGGTACTCGGCCGGGCCATGGTCACGCTGAGCGCCCCGATGTTCATCGAGCGGGTGGCGGCGCCGCTCATGCGCCGGCTCGGTGAGCTTTGGAGCCACGGTGACGTCAGCTCTGCGAACGAGCATCTGGCATCGGCGGTCCTGCAGCGCGTTGTCGGCAGGGTGATCGAGGCAGCCGAGCCATCCAGCTCGGCGCTGAACCTGGTGGTGGCCACGCCGGCGCACCAGGTCCACGAGTTCGGAGCGCTGTTCGCAGCTGCGACGGCGGCCGGCGAGGGATGGCGAGTGACGTACCTGGGGCGCGATCTACCGGCCGCCGACATCGCCGCGGCGGCGCGCGCGACGAGCGCCGATGCGGTGGCGCTCAGCATCGTTCACGCACCGGATGCCGCGGTCGTGGAGCGCGAGCTCAGAGAGCTGCGCGAGCGGCTGGCTGTGAACGCGCCGCTGCTGGTCGGAGGGGCGGCCGTGCCGTCCTTGCAGAAGGTGCTCGACGAGATCGAGGCCGTTCAGCTCTCCGGCATGGACGAGCTTCGCTCGATACTCGCCCAACTCAGCTGAGACTTCTAGACTTCTCTGCCTTTCCCCGAATCGCTGAGGCTCATCAAGGGGGCCGGATACGGCTCGAAGAAGGTTTGCGGTAACAGGTAATCCTCCTCGAACCTGACGATCCAGGCGCGCAAGATCGAGCTCACCGCGCTCACCGGCACCTGGCGCTCACGGTACTTATTCACCGCCGATCGGTAGTAAGCCTTCTCCCGCTTCGTGAGCCCCTTCGAGAAATAACCCGCGGCGTGCTCGAAGACGTTGATCACCGAGGTGGAACGTGGCGGTCGAGCGAGCGCCGCCTGGAAGTGCTCTTCGTAGGCCCCAGCCACTGCGTCGAACGAAAGCTTCTCGTGGTTGGCGACGATGCGGCCCAGGGCACGCAGCTCTTTCTGGCTGTAAGCCATCAACATCATCTTGTTCTCTGCCTGGAAACGAACAAGCTCCCGCATCGCCTTCGTCCGCTTCACGGCCCGATAGCACGCCAGCGCGAATAGCTTGGTCAGGAAGTGGTCGCGGATACGATAGTTCCGCAAGCGGCCCTCGTCCTCTATGGCAAGCCCGGGATAGCGCTCGAGGACCGGGCCCCCGAAGAAGCCCGAGCCCCGCCGCGACGACGCCGACTTCTCCAGCCCCTGGAAGATCTTCACGTCGCTCAGCCCGCACGACGGCGAGCGGTTCTTCAGGAGGAAGCCGTCGACTTCACATCCCGACCCGTATCCGGCTGCAATAGCCGCGCCTCCCCGTCTATCTCCACGATACGGATCGGGTCGCGCGGGACACCCAGGCCGATCTCCACCTCCGGGCACACCGGGACGTAGCTCACCCACGGCTCCAGCTCCCGCACAAAATCGAAGGGGATCACCTGCCCGTTATAGCGCACGGGCTCCATTTCCAGGCAGCGGCTCAGAACCACCACCGGTTTCGGCCAATCGCTCACCTTGTCCTCGTTTTCCGTCGCCGCCCGCACCAGGCCTTTGCGTTAGGGGGAACATCCAGACCCACGCTAGTCTAGTGTCTAGATATTGTCAAGATTTGCAGGCCGGGAGGGGTTGACAGCAAGGGGAATTTGGGGCTATATATCTGGACAATACTTGGACAATATCCGCGGCGTCCGCAATCCAGCCTGACAGGGGCGTGGCACAGAACAGCCAGGAGCAGAGATGGGTGAGTCGTCCGCAGGTCAGCGGAGAACCTTGGTAACCGGTGCCAGTGGCTACGTAGGAGGCCGCTTGCTGAAGGTGCTGGAGCGGCGCGGCGAGCGGGTGCGCTGCCTGGCGCGGCGGCCGGAGTTCCTGCGTTCGCGGGTGGTTGCGGCGACCGAGGTCGTGCTGGGCGACGTCCTGGATCTGGATTCGTTGCGCCGGGCGGTGCAGGGTGTGGACGTCGCCTACTACCTGGTCCACTCGATGGGCTCGCGTGGCGACTTCGAGGAAGAGGATCGGCGGGCGGCGGAGAACTTCGCGACTGCTGCCCGAGAGGCTGGAGTACGGCGGATCGTCTATCTGGGTGGGTTGGGGCACGGGCCGGGCCTATCGAGGCATTTGCGCAGTCGGCACGAGGTGGGTCGCGTGCTGCGGGAGTCCGGTGTGAGGACGGTCGAGTTTCGGGCATCGATAATCATCGGGTCGGGCAGTCTGTCGTTCGAGATGATCCGGGCGCTGGTGGAGAAGCTGCCGGTCATGATCACGCCACGCTGGGTCAGCGAGCGGGCGCAACCCTTGGCCATCGAGGATCTGATCTCTTACCTGGTGGCGGCGCTGGATGCGGAGATCTCGGGTAGCGCGATATTCGAGATCGGCGGGGCCGACCGTGTCTCGTACATGGAGATCATGAAGGAGTACGCGCGGCAACGCGGCCTCAACCGCTTGATGATCCGTGTGCCGGTGTTGAGTCCGCGGCTCTCGAGTCTGTGGCTGGGTCTTGTAACCCCGCTGTATGCGCGGGTAGGCCGCGAGTTGATCGATAGCGTACGAAACGCAACGGTGGTGAACGACGAAGCGGCCTTGAGCGCCTTCGCTGTGCGGCCGCGAGGCATTCGCGAGGCGATCGAGCGCGCACTGGCGAACGAGGATCAAGAGCTTGCCGAGACCCGCTGGTCCGATGCCCTCTCCTCGGGCGCGATGAGCAGCTGGGGTGGCGCGAAGTACGGGTCGCGCATCGTCGACTCTCGCTCGGCTTCCGTTCCCGTGTCGCTCGAGGAGGCGTTCCGCCCGATTCGCAGGATAGGCGGCAGTGTTGGATGGTACTTTGCCGATCCGCTGTGGCACCTGCGGGGCTTTCTCGATCTGCTGGTCGGCGGGGTCGGTGTGCGACGCGGGCGGCGCGACCCAGAGCAGCTGGCGCCGGGTGACACGGTCGACTTCTGGCGCGTCGAAAGCTACGAACCCAACGCGATGCTGAGGCTCTACGCGGAGATGAAGCTGCCCGGCCGGGCCTGGCTGCAGTTCGAGGTCCGTGGGACCGAGCACGGTTCGACGGTGCGTCAGACGGCCATCTTCGATCCCCTGGGATTGGCGGGCCTGATCTACTGGTACGCACTCTATCCCATCCACATGCTGGTGTTCAGCGGCATGCTGCGAGGAATAGTGCGAGCGATGGAGCCCGCGCAGTCGAGCGGCTTCGCTAAGGTCGCCTGAGCGAGCTGCTCACGGCGCCGCGTAACGCTCGAGGTAGGCGGAGAGTCGAAGTTTACGCGCCGTGTTCTCGGAGCTCATGTAGCGGACCTTCCCAAAGATCGGGCGCTCCGGGCCCCAGGGACGATCGTAGCGACCCAGGCACCAGAAGATGCCGCTGTACGAGTTCGGGTCACGTCCGTCCAGGGCGTATTTGTTATTGAGCTCGATCATTACCTGCAGCGCGTCCTGCGGTGCCGGGCTCCATTCGAGGATCTTCTTCCCCCACAGCATCCGCATGTAGTTGTGCAGGCGGCCCTCGTGCACCAGCTCGGTCTGCGCTGCGTTCCAGATCCGGTCGTGGGTAGCCCCGGCTTGCAATTCCTCGAGCGTGTAAACGTACGGCCGTGGGTCGTTGGTATGCTCCGCTAGTGTCTTCTGTGCCCAGGCGGGCAGCGCTTCGTAGCGGTCGTAGTCCTCGCGCCGCGCGCTCATGTTGAACCCGAGCTCGCGCCAGGTGATCAACTGATCGAGCAGCGCCTCGGCGCTCTCGCTCACGCCCCACCACCCGCTGCGCTTTCCGCGCGCCTCGCCTGCTAAGCGGTCGGTGTCCCAACTTTCCTTCGCCATCAGCTCCGAGAACACCTGGTGGCTGGAAACGTGACCGAAGTGGAGGTACGGGGAGAGACCACTGGTCGCGCCTTCATCGGGGTGGTTGCGCTCCTCGGCATAACTCGAGAGCCGGTCGGCCAGGAAACGCTCGAGGACTGTAGCCGCCGCGTGCTCACCGCCGATCAGTTCGGTCGCTGGCACGCCATGCTCGATCGGCAGCTGCGCCAGGCTCGGCTGCGGGTTCTCCAGCAGAGTCGCCCCAAAATTGGGCCAGCGGGCCGCGATATCGGAGGGCAGTGCTTCGAGTCGTGGCAATCGCACCCCGTCCAGCGGGTCGGGGAGCGGCTGCTCCCACACGTGCTCCAGGAAACTCTTCTGCACAAAACGCCTGAACGCGTACGCCGTCTCGAAGACACGCTCGGCCGCGCGCAGCGGTAGCAGCCCGTTCGAATCCACCTTCTCGAACGTTACCGGCACCTGATCTGCCGCCGCCGCGACCATCCGCGGCAAGAAGAAGGCGGGGTAATCGTCCGTCACCACCACGCACGCCCGCGAAGCCAGCACCTTCAAGAGCCCGCGACCCTCACCGCGCCGCCCTTCGACGTATGCGTAGTGGGTTACGGTGGTCTCGCTCAGTCGTCGGGCGTTGGCGGCCATGCCGTCTAGCACGAACCGGTGCAGGCGATCGCTCGCCCATCGGTAGTCGCAGCGCAGCGCCTCCAGTACGACCAGCGGCTTCCTGAGCTCCCGAGCCCACTCCACCGAGCGCTGCAGACTGAAGTTGAAACCGACCCGGCGGAAGCCGGTCATCCAATAGAGGACGTAGGCTCCATCGGCACGCAGCGACGCTTCGTTACAAGCCTCAATCCTCAGTTGGGGAATCCGTGAGTCCACGGCTCCTCTCACGCTCGAGAGTGGGATCAGCGGTGCCTGCCATTGCCGCGGGACGCCAACAACAGATCAAGGGCCGATCGTAGCCCCGACGCGTCGGGCAGCCACAACGCTCCGATCTCTTCGATCACGGCTCGGTAGCTGCCCGCCGCATCGTCAACGGCGACGCCAATCCCAGTGCTGCCTGGTACTACCCCGAGCCGTCGGACGAAGCGCTGCACGTCAAGGGTCATGTCGCCTTTTGGAAGGGGGTTGCGGTTGAGCGCTAATCGGTCCGCGCGCCGCGCCCGGCGATCTCACCGCCGCTGTGCTGCAGGCCTGTCATTTGTCCTCCGGCCTTCAGGTTTAGCCGGGCGCCTTTGACGAAAGGTGCGTGGCCGTTCGTGCTCCGCAGTACCCATTCGCCGAAGCGGGGGCTGAGCGCGGAGAGGACGGCCAGCGGTCGCACGGACGGCGTGTTGACGATGACCTGGGGTCGATCCTTCTTGATCGCCTTGACGACGGCGCGCGCCACGGCTTGCGGGTTGGTTCGCCCCGACAGCGCCGACGCCGTGATTCCTGTTGCTTGCTGTGAGTCGTGATACATGCCGGCTTCCTCGACGTAGCCGGGGCAGATCACCGATGCGCTGATCCCGGTGTCGTGGAATTCGAGTCTCAGCGACTGTGTGAAGCCGATGAGGCCGGCCTTGGTCGCCCCGTAGACTCCATCGAAGGGCGGTCCCCATATCCCGGCTATCGACGACATGTTCACGATGTGGCCGCGGCAGCGCTCGACCATGCAGGGCAGGACCAGCCGCGTCAGGATCATAGCCGAGGTCAGGTTCACCCGGACGGCGCGCTCAACGTCCTCGATGCCGATCTTGTCGTACGGGAAGACGGTGAGGACGCCGGCGTTGTTGACCAGGACGTCTACGGTGCCGAACTGTTCGATCGCCGCGGCGACCAGAGACTCCAGCGCATTGCGATCTGTGACATCGGTGGGCACGGCGATAGCCTTGACGCCGCTCTCCTGCAGCTCGCCGGCGACGCGTTCGAGGCCCTCCCTGGAACGGGCCGCCAGGACCAGGTTCATCTTCTCGTCCGCAAGTGCCCTGGCGACGTAGGATCCAATGCCGCGTGATGCGCCGGTGATTATGGCGGTTCGCTGTCTCAGCTCCTTCATGACTTTCCTCGGCTTTGGCAGGCTCGCGCTGGAGTTTTCCAATAGGCGCCCTCACGCTGCAGGGCGCAAGCGCCGAAACGTTTGCGACAGCG
>JBDHKT010000091.1:0-6939 GCA_039586255.1 Gemmatimonadota bacterium
CGTCGCCCCGACGGGGACGATCTCGATCATCGCGAACTGCTCGGGCGGTATCGAGCCGATGTTCGCGGTGGCGTTCATGCGGAATCAGGCGGGCACGCTGATGCCCGATGTGAATGACGATTTTGTGGCCCTCGCACGTCGGCAGGGGTGGTACTCGGATCAACTTATGGAGCGGATCGCGTGCGAGGGCCACATTCATTTCGCTGAAGTTCCGGAGCAGGTGCAACAGGTGTTTGTCACCGCACACGATGTGTCTCCGGAGCAGCACGTTCGGATGCAGGCGGCGTTCCAGGGATACGTGGACAGCGCCATATCGAAGACCTGCAACTTCCCGGCCGACGCGAGCCCGGGCTACGTCCGCGCGATCTACGAGCTGGCGTACGAGCTCGGCTGCAAGGGCGTGACCGTCTATCGCGACGGCTCGCGGGAAGGCCAGGTGTTGTCCACGGGCAAGACGGCAGAGGCAGTCGTGAAGTCATTCGACGGTGTTAGCGGTATGGGCTCGGTCTCAGAGGTTGGGCGGAAGGGCGAAGACGTGGCAGGGGATGCTGGAGTCGCCTCTGAGGCCGAGCTCGTCAGTATGGAGCTCACAACCGAGAACCGGGAGCTCCGGGACGAGCTGGAGGCGCTGGCGAAGGAGAACGAGCGGCTGAAGCGTGAGCTATCCGCAAAGCAGGGTGAGCTCATGGGCAGGCCGTTCGTGCGCGAGCGGCCCGATACGCTGCGTGGAATAACACGCAAGATGCTGTCGCCGCTCGGCACGCTCTACGTGACGATCAACGAAGACGAGAAGGGCCGACCGTTCGAGGTCTTCACCACGTTGGGCAAGGCCGGTGGCGCGGCAATGGCGGACGCCGAGGCGATCAGCCGGCTCATCTCGCTCGCGCTGCGCAGCGGCGTGCCGCTCAGCACGATCAGCAAACAGCTGCGCGGCATTTCCTGCGACCGGGCGGTAGGGTTCGGCGCCAAGAAAATCCTTTCGGTGCCGGACGCCGTTGCCCTGGCGATCGAGGAGTACCTGGCCGAGAAGGAAGGCGAGCAGCAGGTGCTGCCGCTCACAGACCCGCAGACCGGCTCGAAGGGGAACGGCGGTACCCAGAGCGCCGAGCCTCCGAACATCAGCAGGGCGCTGTTCGATGACCCGACCAAGCACTTCGGCCGGGACATCAAGGCGTTCATCGAGACCTGTCCCGACTGCGGCTTTTCACTCCAGTTCGCCGAGGGGTGCATGAAGTGCACCGCCTGCGGCTACTCGGAGTGCGGCTAACGGATAGCAGTCCCCCACCGTTGTCCGGCCAATAAGGGCGCCCAACACGGGCGCCCTTCCCCATTATGAGGTATGGGAATCCGGGAATCCGTGGAATCCGGCTATCCGGGAGTCGCGGATCCCGGAATCCCGAACCCCCGATTCCCGTTGAAACCTCATTCCCTCTCCGATTGTTAATTCTTTGGAAGGAGGCCTTCTGCGGGCCACGGGCCGGACGGCGCCAACAAGCGAGGTCAAGCCACATGGCGCAGGCATTCGAAGAGTTGGTCGGGTCTCACCTGGACGATCTGTACTCGGCCGCCCTCTGTTTCACGCTCGACGAGGGCCGGGCCGAGGAGTTGGTCCAGGAAGCGTCGATCCGCGCCTTCCACGAGTACCCGCACAGGCAACGTGGCGCTGATTTTCGCCATCTGATGTTGGAGACCCTGGTGTCGACCTATTTGCAGAGACAGCGGCGCCAGGGGCGCGACCCGCTCGCGCCGGACGGCGAATTGTTCGACGAGACGGTGCGAAGGACGGAGCAGATGCCGATCGAGCCCTTTCCAGAGATCGGCTCGCCGGGCTACCGGCTGCTGCTCGATTGGTTCGCCCGCGTCTGGACGCGGCTGGACGACGGTGACCGGTTGGTCCTCTGGCTGGCCGATGTGGAGCGACTGAGGCACCGGCGAGTCGCTGAGATGACCGGTCTCGGCCTGGAAGAGGTGCGGGCGCGACACTACCGAGCCCGACGCAATCTGAGTAGGGGTGCGGCCCGCGAGCTGGGTCGCCGGGCAAGCGGAGGTGTGAAGGCCTGATGGTGGACTGCCGTGAAGCTCGCATGATACTCTGGCCCGCCGATGGCCTGCGTGTCGGTGACGCCGAGGTCGAGGCGGCGCTCGCACACGCCGAGGAGTGTGTGGATTGCTCCGGGTTCCTCAAGGAGGACCGGCGCGTGGCGCAGCTCATCCGCGACAGCGTGCCACGAGTGCGGGCGCCGCGCGAGCTGAGGGAGCGGCTCTACACGGCGCTGGCGCGTGAGCGAGCCGGGTCGCCCGCTTCCAGCAAGGTCAAGCGTCGCCTGCGCCAACCGTGGACTGTCGCAGCCATTTTGGTGACGGGCCTCGCCGTCGGCTTGGCCGGTAACTGGCTGGCCGGCGGCGGCCGCGGCGCACCGGTGGCGTCCGCATTTGCAGAAGATTACCTGCGGCGCGTGGTAGAGCAGGACGAACTGCGGACCGCGGATCGGCAGCGAATAGCCTCCTTCTTCGCCCGCGAGCTGGGTGTCGCAATGCCGCCGCCCAGGGTCCCCGAGTTCGAGGTACACCGAGCGACGATCTGCCTGATGAACGGTCGCCGCGGTGGGGTGGTCGAGTACGAGAGCCGCGGCCGGCAGCTCTCATATTACCTCATCCCGCATGTAGGTGAAGCGACCGTCGAGCCGTCGGGCGTCGATTTCAGCAGGATCGAGCGGGGCTCGAGCGCGCCCGGCCTGAGCAGCGAGCGAGGCCTGGGCGTTGCGACCTGGTGGGACGCCGAGCATCAGCACGCGCTGGTGGGCAACCTCCCGGCGGAGGAGCTGAAGCGGCTCGCACCGCTCTTCGCCTGCCCCTCCTCACGTCTCTAGCCTTACCGCCTACCCGTCGACTACTTTACCGCCGCACTCATAACGGACGTTTAACACCGGACCGGAGGGGCGGTCTTGAGCGCTGGCTCGGGAGTCATCACCTCGCTACAGATCTGTCCGGGCCATGGCCTGTCCATGCGCCCCGTCGATCCAGCGGTATTCGTCGCCGACCTGGGGCTGGAGGGTTGCCGACACGCCAAACCAAAGAGCCGGCGGCAGGTGCTGCTCATGGAGGAGGAGACGCTCGCCGCTCTCGGCCTCGAGCCGGCCTTAATCAAAGAGAACGTTACCACCCGCGGAATCGATCTCACGTCTCTCCCCGTGGAGACGCGCCTCCATCTCGGTGACGAGGTGGAGCTGTGGGTCACCGGGCCGTGCCATCCCTGTGGGCTCATGAACGAGATACGTTCCGGCCTGGAAGAGGAACTGCGGGGCCGGCGCGGCGTGCTGGCTTGGGTGAAGACCGGAGGGCGCGTCACAGTCGGTGAGCGGATCGAGGCCTTAGCTGCGGTGGGGACGGTGGGCGAGGACGCTCCGAGCGCCGAATAGTCGGCACTTGAGATTTCGGGGGGACGACATGCAGAGAATGGGAGATCGCACAGTGAGACTCTTCGGATCGAGCCTGTGCCTGGTAGCCCTGGCGCTGCTGGTTCGTGGCGAAGCATACGCCCAGTCCGATGCGGTCCGCGCAGTCCGCAGCTACCGCGCGTCCCACGAGGCAGAGATCGTCGAGGAACTGGTCGGGTTCTTGAACCTTCCCAACGTCGCCGCGGACATCACGGCGATCCGGCGGAACGCGGAAGCGATCATCGAGATGATGGCGCGGCGCGGGATCGAGGGCCGCCTCCTGGAGACGGATGGACCGCCGTACGTCTACGGCGAGCTGAGCGTGCCGGGAGCGACCCGGACGATCTTGTTCTACGCTCATTACGACGGCCAGGCGGTGGACCTCGGTCGCTGGGTCGGACACGACCCGTTCGAGCCGGTGCTGCGCGATGGTGCGCTGGAGGCGGGCGGCCAGATCATCGAGTTCCCAAGCGACGGGGAATTCGAGCCCGATTGGCGCGTTTTCGCGCGCTCTGCCTCGGACGACAAGTCGCCCATCGTCGCTCTGATGGTTGCACTCGATGCGATGCGTGCGGGCGAGTTGAAGCCCACCTCCAACCTGAAATCCATCTTCGAAGGTTACGAGGAGGCGGGATCACCGAATCTCGGTGCCATTGCCCAAGAGTACGGCAACCTGCTGGCCGCCGACTTGGCGATAGCGGTGGACGGGCCGACCGATCCCTCGGGCCTACCGACGATGAAGTTCGGCGCCCGCGGGATAGTGGGCGCCGAGATCACGATCTACGGGCCGCTACGGCCGCTGCACAGCGGCCACTACGGCAACTGGGCTCCGAACCCGGCGATGCGGCTCGCCCAGCTGCTGGCGTCGATGAAGGACCCGGAAACCGGGCGTGTGCTCGTCGACGGGTTCTATGATGACGTCGCGGAGTTGAGCGAATTCGAGCGCGCGGCGATCGCGGCGGCGCCGAACGACGATGCGGAGCGGATGTACACGTTCGCTTTCGCCGAGCCGGAAGCGCAGGGTCAGCGACTGGCGCTGATCAACCTGCCGTCATTGAATGTGCGTGGTCTGCGCAGTGCCTGGGTGGGCGGTGAAGCGCGCACGGTCGTTCCCGACCGGGCGATCGCCAGCATCGATCTGCGCCTGGTGAAGAACGTCGACCCGGGTGAACAGTTGGGGCGCCTGATCGCGCACATCGAGAAGCAGGGCTACCGGGTAGTCGGTGACGAGCCCGACCCCGAGACGCGGCGCCGCCATCCGAAGCTCGCCAGGGTCGTGACCTCCGACGGCTACCCAGCGTATCGGACTCAGATGGATCTGCCGATCGCACAAGTGCTGATCAGGTCGGTGGAAGAGCACATTGGGCAGAGCATGGTGAAGATCCCCACATCGGGCGGCAGTGTTCCGCTCTACTGGTTCACCGACGTCCTCGGCCTGCCTACGGTGAGCGTGCCGATCGTAAACCACGACAACAACCAGCATAGCCCGAACGAGAACCTCCGGCTGGGCAATCTCTGGTCGGGGATCGAGCTCTTCGCTTCGGTGATGATGATGCGCTGAACGACTGAGGGCCGAGAGAGATGGCGGACCTGGAGATCATCCACGAGCTGCTGACGCCGGCGCAAACGAAGATCTTGCTTCTTGTGCTCGACGGGTTGGGCGGCCTGCCGGTGGTGCCGGGCGGGCCCACCGAGCTCGAGGCGGCGGAGACGCCGAACCTCGATCGGCTGGCCGCCGAGGGCATCGTCGGACTCCACCAGCCGGTGGGTCCGGGCATCACACCGGGCAGCGGGCCCGGCCACATCGGGCTCTTCGGCTACGATGCGATCCGCTACCAGATCGGGCGCGGCGTGCTGGAGGCGCTGGGCGTCGACTTCGAGTTGCAGCGGGACGACCTGGCGGCGCGGGGCAACTTCTGCAGCGTGGACGGTGAGGGCAACATCACCGACCGCCGCGCCGGTCGGATTCCGACCGAGCACTGTGCCGGGCTCTGTGCCGAGCTTCGCCAGATCGAGCTCCCGGGTGTGGAGCTCTTCGTCGAGCCGGTCCGCGAACACCGTTTCCTGCTCGTGCTCCGCGGTGAGGGGCTGGCCGAAGGCGTAGCGGACACCGACCCCGGCCACACGGGCGTTCCAGCGCTCGACGTGACGGCGAGCGATCCGGGAGCGGATGCCACGGCGGCGCTTGCCCGACGCTTCGTCGAAGAGGCGCGCGAGCGATTGGCCGGACGCGAGCCGGCGAACATGATCACCCTGCGCGGGTTTGCGAAGAAACCCGACTGGCCGCTCTTTCCAGAGATTTTCGGGCTGCGCTCGGTGGCGGTGGCCCAGTATCCGATGTACCGGGGTGTTGCCAAGCTGGTGGGAATGGACTCGGTGGATGTTGGGCCGTCGCGCGACGACCTGTTTCAGACCCTCGCCCGTGTCTGGCCCGACTACGACTTCGCCTTCGTTCATGTGAAGGACCCTGACAAGGCAGGCGAAGACGGCGACTTCGATCGCAAGGTCGAGGTCATCGAGGAGATCGATGCCTACATACCCGCGATCGTCGACCTCGGGCCCGATGTGATTCTCGTCACCGGCGACCACTCTACTCCGGCCGCCCTGCGCAGTCACAGCTGGCACCCGGTGCCCTTCCTGCTCCGGTCGCCCACCTGCCGGCGCGACGAAGCAGACCGCTTCGGGGAGAAGTGGTGCCGCGGCGGTGAAGGAGGGCTTTGCCGCTCCGAGGACCTCATGCCGCTGGCACTCGCCCACGCCGGGCGCTTGGCCAAGTTCGGTGCCTAGGTCGCGGGACGACCGCACGCACTGGGACACGCTGAGCTTCGACTGCTACGGAACGCTGGTCGACTGGGTCACCGGTATCACGACGGCGTTCAGCAAGGCTGCGGACAGGGACGGTATCGAGCTCGCGGCCGCAGATGTGATTGCCGCCTACCACGAGGTAGAGCCGGAGGTCCAGGCGGACACCTACCGTCCCTACCGGGACGTACTGGGTGAGACGGCGCTCTGGGTGGCCACCCGATTGGCCTGGCCGTTGGAGCCGGAACGCGCCGGGTTCCTGGCCGAGTCGCTGCCCGACTGGCCGGTCTTCGCGGACACGCGCCCCGCGCTCGAGCGGCTGAAGTCGCGCTACAAGCTGGCCATCCTCTCGAACGTCGATGACGACCTGCTGGAAGAGACGATGGGGCAAATCGGCGTCGAGTTCGACTGGACCGTAACCGCGCAGCAGGTACGCAGCTACAAGCCCGGACACGCGCATTTCCTGGAAGCCCTGAAGCGTCTCGACGGGGATCGCGGGCGTCTGCTACACGTGGCACAAAGCAAGTTTCATGATATCCGCCCCTGTGCAGAGCTGGGTGTCGACTCCGTCTGGGTGAATAGACAGGATGAGGTGTTGGACGAGAAGTTAAGGCCATTGCATGTCGTGAAGGATCTTGCAGAGTTGGTGGAGTGGATTGAGGACGGTGGGCGGTAGGCGGTAGGCAGTAATACCGTGGAT
>JBDHKT010000598.1:0-2312 GCA_039586255.1 Gemmatimonadota bacterium
GCTGATCATCGGGCTGATAATCATCGGGGCGCTTTCCCTCACCGGGAGCTTCCCACAGTACGGCGAGCACTTCGGATTCTGGTCGGTCCTACCGCCGGCGGTCGCCATCATCCTCGCCTTCGCCACCCGCGAGGTCGTCAGCTCGCTGTTCATCGGTATCGCGCTGGGCGGCGTTATCAGCGGCAAGATCAACATCGTCCAGCACTACCTGATCCCGTCCATCGGCAGCGAGAGCTACGCGCTCATCCTGCTCGTCTACCTGTGGGCGCTGGGCGGCCTGATCGGCCTGTGGACGCGGACGGGCGGCGCGCAGACGTTCGCCGAGTCGGCCGGCCGCTTGATCGTGGTCGGGCCGCGCTCCGCGAAGTTCTTCGCCTGGATGATGGGGATCATCTTCCACCAGGGCGGCACGATCAGCACCGTACTGACCGGAACGACGGTGCGGCCTGTGACCGACAAGTATCGCGTGTCGCACGAGGAGACCTCGTACATAGTCGACTCGACGGCTTCGCCGGCCGCCACGCTCATCCCGTTCAATGTCTGGCCGATTTACGTCGCCGGGCTCGTGGTCGGAACGGTCCCGTTCATCGCCACCACGTCCGAGGGCATCGCATTCTTCTTCAGGGCGCTGCCGTTCAACTTCTACGCCTGGTTCGCCATCCTCTTCACGCTCCTCTTCTCCCTCGAGACCATGCCCTTCATGCCGGGCCGCCTCTGGGAGAACGTGCCGCTCGTCGTCGGCCGCAAGATGTCGGACGCGATTCGACGCGCCCGCGAGACCGGCAAGCTCAATCGGCCGGGATCCGATCCGCTCACCTCGGAAGAGCTCACCGTCATAAAGATAGCGGAAGGTTACAGGAGCGGGTTGATTGACTTCCTCGGCCCGATGGGCACGCTGCTGGGCGTCGCCATCATTCCGTACGTCTACACGTTCTTCATCCTCGGATCCGATGACCCCACTCTCCTGATCGGAGAGGCGTTCCTGCTCGCCGTCCTGGCAGGCGCCGCCATCGCGCTCGTAAAAGGGATGAAGTTGAAGATGGTGATCGGCGCGATCATCGACGGCTGCAAGGGCGTCACCATCGGAGCGATTATCCTGGCGCTCGCCGTGACCCTGAAGAGCGTCGCCGAATCGGTCGGCACCGCCGCCTACATCATCGAGGTGACCTCCGCGTTCCTCACTCCGGCCATCGTGCCGGCGCTGTTCCTCGTGATCTGCATGGTCATCGCCTTCTCGACCGGCACTTCCTGGGGCACCTACGCCGTCTTCTTCCCAGTCGCCATGCCCCTGGCCTACTCGGTCAGTCAGGACCCCTTCTTCCTGACGCTCTGCTTCGGCGCGGTGGTCGGCGGCAGCGTATTCGGCGACCAGTGCTCGCCGATCTCCGACACGACGATCCTGTCGTCGCTGGCCACGGGCTCAGACTTGATGGACCACGTGTACACCCAGATACCCCTAGCGCTCACCGCCGCGGGCCTGGGTGCGGTGCTGTACACGCTGCTCGCCGTGATCTTCGTGTAGCGTCCAGAACAACGATTTGCCGCTCACGGGACGGGCGCACGCCTGATAAGCGTTACCCCTGTGCTTCGAATCCACCCAGGCCTTTGGAAATTCCCTATCGCTCTGTGTTGCGGGCCTGTGACGGCGGCGACATGATACAGGCACCGAGACTGGGCCGAGGGGATGGCGCACTAGAGTCCTAACGCTCTGTGCCTCTCCGCGGCTTGCGGTTCGAAGGCGCTCCGGTTGGGGTTCACGATGACACGGAGCCCGGAAAGGGCGTCGTCCGGGGATCGGGGCGCGGTGCTCGCCGCCTTCCGCCGGGCCCTGGCCCGGGAGATGCACGTGCTGCGTCGTGATAACGAGCTGCTGTGGCAACAGGTACTGACCCCAAAAAGTTGAACACATAGCTGTTGTGGAGTTGACCTCCCGGAAGGGTGATGCGTAACGTGAACCGGTTGCGCAAGGGAGGTCAGATGATGGGGAAGACGAAGCGGAGCTACTCGCCGAAGCTGAAGTTTCAGGTCGTGCTCGAGGCACTCACGGGCGAGAAGACGCCGGGTCAGATCGCGAAGGCCTACGGGGTGCATCCCAACACGGTGGGCTTGTGGAAGAAGACGTTTCTCGAACGAGGTCCGGAGCTCTTCGCCGAAGATACGGCGGTGAAGGAGTACGAGCGCCGGATCGCGGAGCTGGAGCAGCTGGTCGGTAAGAAGGAGGTGGAGATCGCTCTTTTAAAAAACTTCTTGCGCCGGAGCGAATGACGACGGAGCAGAAGGTGGAGCGCGTCGTGGAAGTCGAAGGGCGATTC
>JBDHKT010000599.1:0-2198 GCA_039586255.1 Gemmatimonadota bacterium
GGCACCCACTAGCGCCAGTAGCGTGAGCGCCGTGACAAGCAGGGCGTACATCGGATCGTGCAGCGGACCGCACCTCGCATCTCCCGGGTTAGTTCGCTCCTGCTGGGCGTAGCGTGGGGCGTGGCCTTTCATCTGCAGCCGGCACTGCTAACCGTGTTTCTGGGTTGTGTGGCGTTCGAGTTGTGGTGGAACCGAGATCGCCGGAAGTGGGCTCTCTCGGCAGTCATGATCTTGGGCGTAGTACTCGCCTGTGTTCCCTGGGGCTTGAGGAACTACGCGAGGTTCGATGCGGTGTTCTTCATTCGCAGTAATCTGGGCCTGGAACTGCGGATGGGTAATCACGAGGGCGTCGCCGCGGCGATGGACGTGATGGATGCGCGCGAGGAACATCGCCATCCGCGGACGCACGAAAGGGAAGCGCTGCTGCTCCGCGAGGTGGGTGAAGTCGCGTACATGCGCGGGGCGGCGCGTGAGGCGCTGGGTTGGATCAGATCGCATCCAGGCGGGTTTCTGCAGCTCACGGCGTCACGCGTGGTCCACTGGTGGTGCGGTCCGCTGCACGATCCGATGTACGCCCTGCTTGTCACGGCGCTCACGCTACTGGCGCTAGTGGGTGCCTGGCGGACCCTGCCCGGGCTGGCGATCCCGCAGCGGGCGGCGCTGCTGATCCCTCTGGCGACCTATGGACTGCGACAGATGGATATCGTGATCAGCATTCTCCAGGTTATCGGTGTCGTAATCGGCGTATTCATCCTTTACTTGTTGGTAGTGGCGCTTCTCCCCGGGATTTCGGTGCCGCGACAGCCCTTGGAAACATCGATGCCGGCCATGCGAAGAGACGCGATACCGGCTCCCTCGAGAAGGGATGTGAGTTTCGAGGTCAAAGGAACGTCGCTGAGGGCGTGGCTCTATCTGCCCGAGGATACTTCGGCTCCGGTCCCCTGCGTGGTGATGGGCAATGGTTTTGGGGGAACCAAGGATATGCTCCTGGAATCGTATGCCCTCCGCTTTCAACGTGCCGGCCTCGCGGCTCTGGCATTCGATTACCGGCATTTTGGCGACAGCGAGGGTGAACCTCGACAGCTGGTATGGATCCCGTACCAGTTGCAGGACTATGCGGCAGCGATCGCCTATGCTCGGGACCTCGAAGAGGTCGATCCGGCGAGGATCGCCCTGTGGGGCACGTCGGCAAGCGGTGGACACGTGGTCGTGGCCGCCGCAAGGGACCAGGATGTCGCCTGCGTAGTCGCGCAATGCCCGGGGCTGGATGGTCGTGCGGCGGCGATGGAGGGTTATAAGAAAGTCGGCGTCAAGAACGGCCTCCGTCTGATCATGCACGGACAACGTGATCTGGTCAGGTCCTGGCTGGGCCTTTCGCCTCACAAGATCCCGATCGTAGGCAAAGCGGGCAGTATTGCATGTCTGCCGGTGCAGGATGCTTACGAAGGTTATGGAAGACTTGCACCGGAGGAATTCGTCAACGAAGTGTGTGCTCGTATCGTTATTCGGGGTGACAAGTACAGGCCGGTCACCAAGGCGAAGAAGGTACGCTGCCCGGTCCTGCTGCTGATTTGCGAGAACGACGAATTGGCGCCGCTGAGCGCCGCAGAGGAAACCGCGAAGAAGTTGGGCGATCTCGCGGAAGTGAAGCGGTATCCGATCGGCCACTTCGACATCTATATTGGCGAGAACTTCACGAGAAGCGTAAGCGATCAACTCGATTTCTTGTTGAAGAATCTTTGATAGGAATGCGATGAGCTTTGCTGGGTTGGCGCACGACCTACGCACGTCGGTGCGTGGCCTCAGCCGCCGGCCATTCTATCCGATAGTCGCGGTGATCATCCTGGCACTCGGTCTATCGGCCGGGATGGCCGTGTTCACGTACATTAATGGATTCTACCAGCCGTTCCCCGGAGTGGATGCGGACCGGCTGGTCCGGGTCTTCGGGGTCGAAGACGACGAGCCCAACCAGGACATCTCGTACCTGGATTTCCTCGACTACGCAGCCGCGGGCGGGGCGTTCGAGGGCGTGGCCGCGGCGCAACCGTTCTACGCCGCGAGCGTGCGGCTCGAGACCATGACTGAGGTCGCGTGGCTCGAGGCGGTCTCCGGCAGCTACTTCTCCGTGCTGGACGTCGAGATGAGCGTCGGTCGCCGTCTCTCGGTGGATGACGATCGCCCCGGGTCGGATCCCGCAG
>JBDHKT010000092.1:0-6815 GCA_039586255.1 Gemmatimonadota bacterium
CCGCAAGATGGAAGAGGACTTCGCCTGGTTCGACAGGTATCTGTTCGGCACGCATGAGCCGGAGAACGAGGCGTTCAAGGACGGTTCGCCGCTGGCCGAGGCGCTGAAGCGCGCGGGCATCGCCCGGTCCGACGGCCGCTACGGGCGCCTGGAGCACGGCACTCTGCTTCCCGAGCTGGTGTGGTACAAGGGCCTCGGGATCGGCCGCTTCGAGGTCACGCGTGCCCAATACGGGGAGTTCGACAGGAGCTACGCGTACGAGCCGGGGACGGAGGACTACCCGGCGAGTGGCATCACGTTCGGCGCAGCGACGGCCTACGTGGAGTGGCTGTCCGATCACACCGGCGAGCCGTACCGGCTGGGCACGGCGGACGAGATGGAATCGCTGTACGGATCGGCGCGCGGGGACGACAACACGCTCGACTACTGGGCCGGCTATTCACCCAACCCCGACGACGCCGCACGACTCGCCGAGCGGATCGCCGAGTTGCCCGGCGCGGCTCCGTTGCTAAAGGAGGTCGGCAGGTTCCAGGGGCGCGGCGAAGATGTTCGCGTCTTCGATCTGGGCGGCAACGTCGCCGAGTGGGTCGTCGGCGCGGACGGCGAAGGCGAGCTGATGGGCGGCAGCGCCGACCTGCCGGCGGACGCCAAGGCGCGGGGCGCGCAGGCGGCGGAGGCCTACAGGGGGTTCCGGGTCGTCCGAGGGGGGACAAACCAATGACCCGGTTCGACGTAGGGGCTGCCCGGGAGGCCATAGCGAGGATCGCGGTGGAGACGCCGGTTCTCGCCTCGTCGGAACTCGACGGACGGACAGGCGCTCACGTCTGGTTGAAGCTGGAGAACCTCCAGGTCACCGGCTCCTTCAAGGTCCGGGGCGCGGCCAACAAGATCTTGTCGCTCTCGCGTGGTGAGAAGGAACGTGGGATCGTCACCTGTTCGAGCGGCAATCACGGCCGCGCCGTAGCCTTTGTCGCCGACCTCCTGGACATACCGGCGGTGGTCTGCGTGCCCGAGTGGGTGGACCCGACCAAGCTGGCGGCGATCCGCCGGCACCGGGCGGAGACCGTTCTCTACGGCAAGACCTACGATGAGGCGGAGGAGCGGTCGCTCCAGCTCGAGAAAGAGCGGCGCCTGGTGTACGTCCACCCGTTCGACGATCCGCTCGTCATCGCAGGGCAGGGCACGATTGGGCTGGAGCTGCTGGAGCAGTTGCCTCTGCTCGACACCGTGGTCGTCCCGCTGTCGGGCGGTGGGCTGATAGCCGGCATCGCTCTGGCGCTCAAGCGGACGAACCCGGAGTTCAGTGTGATCGGCGTTTCGGCGGCCAACGCCCGCGTGATGCACGAGAGCCTCGAGGCCGGTAAGCCAATCGCCTATCCCGAGGAGGAGACGATCGCCAACGCGCTGGCTGGCGGCATCGGTCTCGACAATCGTTACACGTTCGAACTGGTTCGTGATCTCGTCGACGAGTACGTGTTGGTCTCGGAGGACGAGATCCGCGATGCGATGGCGTTCGCCGCTACGGAGCACAAGCTTGTCGTCGAGGGTGGGGGCGCGGTTGGGATCGCGGCGCTGCTCGCCGGCAAGGTCTCGGTGCATGGTGAGAACGTCGCAGTGGTGGTGAGTGGTGGAAACATCGAGGCGCCGGTGCTCGCGCGCCTCATCGCCGAGCGGAGCGGCGGCTAACCGCATTCTCTGGAGGTCGTGTCTATGTCGAAGGCTGCAAGTGGGCTCAGCACGCTGATCGTTCTTCTCCTGGTGGCCGGTAGCGCGACGGTCGCCGGCGCCCAGGAGGTCGGCCCGGCGAACGGGTCGTTGGTAGTCGTGGGCGGCGCGCTTCGGGATCTCGCGATACTCGAGGAGTTCGTGGAGCTGGCGGGCGGCCCCGACGCCCCGATCGTGGTCATCCCGACGGCGGGTGGCGGGGATGAGTACGACCAGTATTGCCCCTGCCTGCGGCAGTTGAGGGAGCTAGGCGCGACGAACCTGACGGTGCTTCATACACAAGACCGTAGCGAGGCGGACTCGGACGAGTTCGTCGCACCGCTCAAGGAGGCGCGGGGCGTGTGGTTCTCGGGCGGCCGTCAGTGGCGTCTGGCGGACTCGTATCTCGGCACAAAGGTGCACGACGAGTTGTGGGGCGTGCTGGAGCGAGGTGGCGTAATCGGCGGCAGCTCGGCGGGAGCTACGATCCAGGGCTCGTACCTGGCCAGGGGCGACACGGAGACGAACACGATCATGATGGGCGACCACGAGGAAGGGCTCGGGTTCCTGCGTGACGTGGCGATCGATCAGCACCTGCTCAAGCGCAACCGCCAGTTCGACCTGATCGAGGTGATCGAGGCGCACCCCGAGCTGTTGGGGATCGGGCTCGACGAGAATACCGCCATTGTGGTGCGGGGCGACTCGTTCCGTGTGATCGGCGAGAGCTATGTGGCGATCTACGATCACAGTCGCCGACTCGACTCGGGCGGCGTGTTCTACTTCCTCGCTCCGGGTGACCGGTACGACATGGAGAAGAGGGAGGCGTATCGGATGAGGACCACGGCCGAGCCGCTGGAGCGTGTAGTGGAAGAGGTCTGGCCGCAGCGATAGTGTCTTTGGGAGGTAACGATGTTCAAGATGCGTACTGCCCTCGTTGTTTCGACGGCGGCGCTGCTGGCGGGCTGCGCCGAGAGGTCTGATGTGGGAGCGGAGCTGATACTTAGCGGCGGCCTGATCTGGTATGGGCCGGGTGCGCCGGTCGCGGCGGACGAGGCGCCGACGGCGATCGCCATCGCGGACGGCAAGGTGCTGGCGGTGGGAAGCGACGCGGAAGTCGAGGCGCTCGCGGTTGCGTCTACGGAGCGGATCGACCTGGCCGGGCGTCGCGTGGTGCCCGGCTTCATGGACAGCCACACGCATTTCGTCGCCGGCGGCTTCGATCTGGCGGGAGTGCAGCTGCGGGACGCCGCGACGCCGGAGGAGTTCGGACGGCGGATCGGCGAGTTCGCGGCGCAGCATCCCGACGGTTGGGTCAGCGGCGGCCAATGGGACCACGAGCTGTGGGGTGGCGAGCTGCCGCGGCGCGACTGGATCGACTCGCTTACTTCGAGCACGCCGGTGTTCGTCAACCGTCTGGATGGTCACATGGGGCTGGCGAACGGCAGGGCGCTGGAGCTGGCCGGGATCGGGGCGGAGACGCCGGACCCGCCGGGCGGGACTATAGTGCGCTATTCCGACGGCCGGCCCACCGGCATCCTGAAGGATGATGCGATGGCGCTGGTGTACGCCGTGATGCCGCCGCCCTCGGAAGAGGAACGGGACCGGGCGTTGCAGGCGGCGGTGGAGTACGCGGCGGCCCGCGGCGTGACGATGATCACGGATATGGGATCGTGGGAGGACCTGGAGACCCATCGTCGTGCGCGCGCACGCGGCGAGCTCGCAATTCGGGTGTACAGCGTGGTACCGCTGGCGACCTGGGAACGGCTGGTGGAGTTTGTGGACCGCGAGGGGCGCGGCGACCATCGCCTGTTCTGGGGCGGACTGAAGGGTTTCGTCGATGGCTCGCTCGGGTCGACTACGGCGTGGTTCTACGAGCCCTACGATGATGAACCCGAGAGCTCGGGCCTAGTGGTGATCGACGACACGAGCCAGTTCAAAGGCTGGATCGTCTCGGCGGACGCCGCCGGCTTTCACGTCGTCATCCACGCCATCGGCGACCGTGCCAACGATTGGCTGCTCGATGCCTACGCGGAGGCAGCGGCCGCGAACGGGCCGCGCGACCGCCGCTTCCGGATCGAGCACGCGCAGCACCTGACGCGCGACGCTATCGATCGCATCGCTGAGGACGGGGTGGTCCCCGCCATGCAGCCGTACCACGCGATCGACGACGGCCGCTGGGCGGGGAAGCGGATCGGGCCCGAGCGGATCAAGACGACGTACGCGTTCCGCAGTTTGATCGACGCCGGCGCGAAGCTTTCCTTCGGCAGCGATTGGACCGTGGCGCCCATCGACCCGCTGTTCGGGATCTACGCGGCAGTTACGCGCCGCACGATCGACGGCGCGAACCCCGACGGCTGGGTGCCGGAGGAGAAGATCGGTGTTGCGGAGGCGGTGACTGCGTATACCGCCAGTAATGCATACGCGAGCTTCCTCGAGGAGATACTGGGAGAGCTCGCGCCGGGCAAATACGCCGACCTGGTCGTGCTCTCGGACGACATCTTCACCATCGACCCTGTCGAGATCGAGAACGTGAGAGTCGACATGACGATGGTGGAAGGCCGAGTAGTGTATCGGCGTGGGGAGTGATTGCGCGGCTGGGTTGATTTGGACATTCGACATTGGACAGCCGACTATCGACGTTCAGCTGTGCCGTCCTACCGAGTGTGGGACCTCGAGCGTCGATCGTTGAAAAGAACTCGAGAATCGGTTGTCGGCTGTCGGCTGTCGAATGTTCTCCGGAAAGCAAGATCAGGCCATCATCACTTTCGTCCGCAACCTGGGCGGCAGTTTTTCGGAGGCGTAGCGTACCGTAGTGCGGGAGAGGCCGTCGATGTTGTCGATCAGGTAGGCGGCGACTACCTGCGGCTGGGTGCGGGAGATCTCCTTGAGCAACCAGCCGATGCCCTTCTCCACCATGTCGTCGCGGTCGGCGGCGAGGCGATCGATGATCTCGAACGATAGGTCGTGATGGTCGCCGCGCTTAGCGTGGCGAACGAGGGTGACAGCGGCGGCGCGGCGGCGCCAACGGGTTTTGCCGCGCGTCCAGGGCTTCAGGCGCTTGGCCAATGTGGGCTCATTCTCCAGGAGATTGGCAAAGACCTCGCCGGACAGGGCGTCGGTGTCCGCCCAATTGGCCAGCGAGTCGACCCAGGCGTCGAAATGATCCCAGTGGCGCCGCTCGAGCTGTCGCTTGAACTTGCCAAGAATCAGGACCGCAAGGATGCGTTCCTCGACGATGCCGGGTTTCCAGAGGCTGTCGGCGACCTTGAGGATCCTCTCGAAGGGGAGCTTCGCCTGGCGGTACTCCTTCGCGGCCGCCGAGGCGGTCCGGTGTATGTCGGGCCCGCGGACGCCGAGGCAGCGGACCGGCTCCTTGAAGAAGCGCTGGGTCGACTCGCGGGCGACGGGATCGGCGGCATCTCTCAGGAGCCGCTTGAGACGTGGGGCGGTATGCTCGATCTTGCCAGCCATGGATGATACCATGCTGCGCCGGGGAGCGATGCCGGGCAAGGGGGTGCTGTGCCGGGGGGACCGGCCAAATGAGCGATAGGAGTACTGAGTGAGCGAGCTTGCTTCGATCTTTCGGGATCTCAGCCCGTCGGTCGATTTCGGCTGGGGAGGACGTCTCTACGTCTTGTTCCTGCTCGTAGGCGTGCCGTTCCTGGCACTCCTGCAGCCGTCCGACCGTGACATGGAGCTGCCGTCGAGGCGAGCGCTCTATGCCTCGGCCATCATCGGGATCGTGATCCTGGGTGGGCTCGCGGGCTTCGTGCTCTGGGTGGAGGGAGTCCCGGCCTCGGCGATAGGCCTCCACGCCACCTCGCTCGCTTCGTTTCTCGGCTGGACTACGGCTGCCACGGTGGCCGCGCTGGTGGGGAACTTCTTCATCAGCCGTGGTGCGGCTCGGCTGGGGATCCGCGAGTCGCCGCTCACCTATCATCTAATGCCGCAAGACCGGGAGGAACGTTGGGAGTTCATCGGCGTGTCGGCGAGCGCCGGGTTCTGCGAGGAGTTCGCATATCACGGCTTCCTGCTAGCCGGACTGGTTGGCTGGCTGGGGAACGGCTGGCTGGCGGCGCTGGTCGCCAACCTCGCCTTCGGTGTACTGCACGGGTATCAGGGGCAGGTGGGTGTGGTACGCGCGTTTCTGATGGGCTACGTACTGTGCCTGCCGGTGATCGTGGGCGCCGGGCTGTGGCCCGCAATCAGCGCCCACTTCCTAGTCAATGCGCTCCTGGGTCTCGGCCTTTGGAAATGGATGATCCCGGAAATGGTAGACGGTGGGCAGTAGACGGTAGACGGTGGGGCATGTACCGCCCACTGTCTACTGTCTACCGTCTACCGGGCCGTTGCTATTGAACACCGCCCGCCAGATCTGAAGTGATCCGTCCGGTCTCTTCTCGAGCACCATCAGATACTTGTTGTCGAACGGGATCGGCTCGCCGCCGCTCCTCGGGGTCATCGTCCCGCGGGCGTTTCCGCGATGGACTATCATGTCGCCGAAGACGTCGACTTCCAGCGGCTCGTGGGTGATGTCGATCCGGAACGCGTCGTAAAGGCCCTGGTACCATTCTCCGATCGCCCGGCGTCCGACGATCGCGGGCTCGTCCGGTGGCATGTAGACGGCGTCGTCGGGTACCAATCCGAGGAATTCCTCCAGGTCCGCTTCGGCCTGGATGCGGTCGAGGGTCGCCATGAGTCGCGCGACGGCAATAATGTCGCCTTCCGTCGTCGCGGCACCCCGATCGCCCGGCGCCGAACAGGCGAGCGCCGCGGTGGCCATCAACATAGCTCCCACGTATCGATTCATCATCGCGACCTCCGAAAAGTGAAACAGTGGACGGTAGACGGTAGGCAGTAGGCTGTGTCGCGTCCAGTCCACCCTCTGCCGTCTACCTGGCGGCCGCATGGACGACGCGACATCTTGAGGGCGAATGAAAGACGATCCCGAGCGTATCAAGTCGGCCCTTGCGGACCGCTACGCGATCGAGCGCCAGCTCGGTAGCGGCGGCATGGCCACCGTTTATCTCGCCCGCGACCTCAAGCACGGACGGCAGGTCGCGGTCAAAGTGCTGCGCCCGGAGGTAGCCGCGGCCGTCGGGTCGGACCGC
>JBDHKT010000093.1:0-6804 GCA_039586255.1 Gemmatimonadota bacterium
ACGCTCCAAACCTCTGGAACCCGATCGCGACCGAGAGCGCCTGTGTTCGCCGCTTGGAAGAACAGGTCGTGGTTCACGAAACGCCGGTGATCTCCCGCGCCGCCTGAATGCAGTTGCTGAGCAGCATGGCGATCGTCATCGGCCCGACGCCGCCGGGCACCGGTGTGATGGCGCTGGCGACTTCGGAGACTTCGTCGTATGCCACGTCGCCCACCAGCCTGTAACCCTTCTCGCTGCTGGCGTCGTCCACCCGGTTCACGCCAACGTCGATGACGACCGCGCCGGGCTTGACTGATTCCGCCTTCACGAACTCGGGCACGCCGATCGCGGCCACCAGGATGTCGCCCTCGCGGAGAACGGCCGGCAAATCGGGCGTACGGCTATGGGCGAGCGTCACGGTGGCGTTACCGCCCTTCATCTTCTGCGAGAGCAGCACCGCCAGCGGCTTGCCGACGATGTTCGACCGTCCAACGATCGCCACACGTTTCCCTGAAGGATCGTTGCCGGTCCGCATGAGCAACTCGACGACCCCGGCCGGGGTCGCGGAACGAAAGGCTGTGGGATCGCCGATCATCATCCGACCCACGCTAACCGGGTGAAATCCGTCGACGTCTTTCTCGGGAGCGATCCGGAAAATGATGTCCTTTTCCTCGATCTGCGGGGGCAGCGGAAGCTGGACTAGGATGCCGTGGACCGACTCGTCGGCGTTGAGTCTGTCTATGACGGCCTCCAGCTCGTCCTGGCTCGTCTCCTCGGACATCCTGATCACTTCCGACTTGATGCCGGTCTCATCGCACGCCTTCGCCTTCATCCGCACGTAGACGCCGCTTGCCGGGTTCTCACCCACGAGCACGACCGAGAGTCCCGGTGTGACGCCCTTGGTCAACAGCTCATCTACCGCCTGCTTGACTTCCCCGCGGATCTCGGCCGCTATCCGTTTACCATCGATTACCTCTGCCACCCTAGTCACTCCTCTTCATAGACCAGATCGATACGTTCGATGTGCTTCGCGTGCCCGGAAGCCGTGTCGACATCGACGATGGCTCCCTGCAGCCTCAACTCGCCTTCGGCCGGCTCGAGACGGACCCGCCGTCCCAAGGCCTGCCTCTTGATCGCCTGCTCGGCCCGGTAGCCGATCACGCCACAATGGGAACCGGTCATACCCAGATCCGTGATGTACGCCGTGCCGCCCGGCAGGATGCGGGCATCGGCCGTCGGTACATGCGTGTGCGTTCCGACTATCGCGCTGACCAGCCCGTCCATGTACCGGGCGAACGCCTGCTTCTCGGCGGTAGCCTCGGCGTGGAAGTCTATAACGATGATGTTCGTATCGGCCCGAAGCTCATCGACCAGAGCACGGCCTACCCGATACGGATCGTCGAGGGCTGGCATGAACACACGGCCTTGCAAGTTCAGTACCGCCACTCTACCGGCTCCGACCTCGACGACGTGGGCTCCGCTGCCCGGGTTGCCGGGCGGGTAGTTGGCGGGTCTCAAGAGGCGAGGCTCCGATTCGAGCAGCGACAACCCCTCACGGCGGTCCCAGATGTGGTTGCCCGAGGTGACGACGTCGACGCCCATATCGAGGAGATCCGACACGGTCGCCCCCGTCACGCCGAAGCCGGCCGCGAGGTTCTCGCCGTTGGCGACGACGACGTCTACCGCCTTTTCCTCGCGCAGGTGCGGAAGAAGTGCTCGGGCGACCCGGCGTCCGGGTCTGCCCACTAAGTCGGCAACGAAGAGGATTCTCATATGCTGGGGCCGGATCGTGCCGCAGCAGGCTCGACCGCCGGGCGACCGTTACTACCAGCCGCCCTAGCGGGCGAAGTCCACGGCGCGTGTTTCCCGAACGACGACGACCTTGATCTGTCCAGGGTATTGCAGCTCTTGCTCGATGCGCCTGGCCGTCTTCTCGCTGAGCACCGCCATCTCATCGTCGGACACGGACTCCGGCGTGACCATGATGCGGACCTCGCGCCCGGCCTGGATGGCGAAGCACTTCGCCACACCGTCGTAGGAGGTGGCGATCTCCTCGAGCTTCTCGAGACGCTTCACGTAGGCCTCGAACGACTCGCGGCGCGCGCCCGGACGCGCGCCCGAGATCGCGTCGGCGGCCGTGAGCAGGAACGTCTCGGGGTAGCGGGCCGGCTCTTCGCCGTGATGAGCGCAAATGGCGTTGAGCACCTGGTCCGGCTCACCGCAACGCTTGCAGAGCTCGTAACCCAGCTCGACGTGCGTACCCTCATGCTCGTGCGTCATGCCCTTGCCGATGTCGTGTAGCAAGCCCATGCGCTTGGACATCTGCGCGTCGAGGCCGAGTTCCGCGGCCATATTGCCGGTGAGGTTAGCGACCTCCTTCGAATGCTGTAGCTGGTTCTGGCCGTACGAAGTCCGATACTTCATGCGGCCGAGTGTCTCCATGATCTGCTGGTGGAGGCCGTGGATGCCAAGCTCGTAGCACGCCTCTTCCGCCGCCTCCTGCATGCTCTGCTCGACCTCTTTCTTCGCCTTATCGATCACCTCTTCGATACGGCCCGGATGAATACGGCCATCGGCCACGAGCTTGTCCATAGCGATCCGTGCGATCTCGCGCCGCACCGGGTCGAAGGCCGAGAGGATCACAGCTTCCGGCGTGTCGTCCACGATAACGTCGACACCGGTCAGATTCTCGAACGCGCGGATGTTGCGGCCCTCGCGCCCGATGATCCTGCCCTTCATCTCGTCATTGGGAAGCGGGACTACCGAGACGGTTGCCTCGGCAGCGTGATCGGCAGCGATCTTCTCCACCGCCATCGAGACGATGTTTCGAGCTTCGCGCTCGGCGCTACGCGTCGCCTCATCTCTGATCAGCCGAACGGACTTCGCCGCCTCGGCCCGCGCCTCCTCCTCGATCATGCGCATGAGCTCGCGCTTCGCGTCGTCTGCCGACATGCCGGCCAGGCGCTCGAGTCGCCGATGCTGATCCGCCACGAGCTCGTCGTAGCGGGCGTTTTTCTCTGCGACGGCCTGCTCCTGCTCATCGAGCTCGCCGGCGCGCTTGTCTAGCTGGTCGTGCTTCTGATCGAGCAGCGAGTACTTGCGGTCGAGCATGCTCTCCCGGTCCTCCAGGCGCCGCTCCATCCGCTCGATCTCACCGCGTCGCTTGGCGAGCTCTTCGTCCAAGCTCTCCTTGGCCCGGAGCACCTCTTCCTTGCCGGCGAGCTCCGCGCCTCGCTTGGTGTTCTCAGCAGCGGCCTTCGCGTCCTCGACGATCTTCGCCGCCTCCGCTTCCGCCTTTAGACGCTGCTGGTTGATTCGCCCGACCTCGAATCGCCGCACGAGGAGCAGCGTGACGGCCCAGCCGATAAATCCACCGACCGCCACGGCGACTAGGGCTACCGTCCAGTTCACGACGTCTCTCCTCTATCCCGTCCGGGAAGTTGTGCTCCCGGACATAAAAAGCGGCAGGGCCTGGACCCTGCCGCTGGAAGCATCTGCTACAACCTATGTGCCAGAAAACAGCTTTGCGGCCGGCGGTTGATGCCGGCATCGATGAGGTCGCACTACCTCCCGACGGCTCTACACATCCTCACTCCAGATCCGCGACCTGGCAAAGAGATGAGATAGGGCGTCGAACAGATCCGATAACTATGCAAAGCTGCTTTCTGAGCGAAATTGCCATTTCCCAGTCTGCCACAGGGCCAACGGGAATAATAGACAGTCCTGCAAGGGTTTGGCAAGTTCAGTCGCCCAACGCCTGCTCGACGACGGCGAGCACCTCGGCTTCGAGGCGCTCGGCTCGTTTCTCCGCCAGCCCCTTGACCACCTCTACACCTTCGCGCATGCGAAAGAGCTGATCGGTGACGGCAAGAGCGGTGAGAATAGCAACCTTCTTCTGGTCTACGACCCCGCTCTCCTCGCGGATCTCTTTGGCCGTGCGATCAACGTGTTGGGCCACGCGCTCGGTGTATTCGGAGCTGGTCTCCGACTTGATGGTGTAGGATTCGCCGAGGATCTGAACGTCGACCATCTCCTTGCCCTGGCTCCCCTCGTTCGTCATCGGGCGTCCTCCAAGAATTCGACCTCACGGGCCAGTTTCTCGGCCTGTCGAAGGCCGTCTTCCAGTTGCTTGCGAAGCTGCACGTTTTCGGCGCGCAGGCGCCCCAACTCGCCGGCTGCGTCGGACGCGTCGAGCTCGCCGACCTTGCCGAGGTTGTCGAGCACCTCCTGAAGGCGCCGGCGCTCGGCTTCCGAAGCGGTCGCGCGCTCGCGCCAAACCTCGAGCTGGCGCAACGCGCGGCGCACCGCGCCTTCGAGGGCGTCAAACTGCGGGAACTCGATGGTGTGCTTACGCTCCTCGGACTGCGACATTGAGCTTCTCCTGCAGCGCGGAGGTGATCTTACCGAGAGCCGTGTCGACCTCTTCGTCAGTTAGGGTACGATCCGCCGCCCGGAATCTCAAGCGCCACGCCACCGAGCGTGTGCCCTCGGGCAGGTTCTCCCCCTCATAAACGTCGAACACCGAGAGGCTCTCGAGAGTCGCCGGCCCGGTTTCGCTGATCACGGCGCCGACTTCGGCGGTCGCGATGCGCGTTTGCACGACCAGAGCCAGGTCACGTTCCACAGCCGGGTGGACCGGCAGCGGCCGGTAGGTGACGTTATCCGGCCGACCGGGGGTAACCTCGACCTCCAGCGCCCAGACGTGGCCGGCCCAGGGCGGCGCGTCGACGCGCGCCGCCGGCAGGCGGTCGGCCCAGCCCAGCGTACGACCCTCCGGTGTCACGACTTCGAGGGCCCCTTCCGGGCTCCCCGAATAGCCGTCGGGGTCGACGGGGCGGACTTCCGCGCCGGCCGTTGCCAGCGTGGCAACCGTGACCAGTATCCACTTCAGATCCCAAATGTCCCACTCATCACCCTCGGCCGACCAATGGGAAGGCGCTCGCTGACCCGTCCAGATTGCGGCGATCCTGATGCTCTCCGCCGGCACGGGCCCTTCGGCGGCGCCGAAGGCGGTGCCCAACTCGAAGAGTCGGACGTCCTTCTGGCCGCGGTCGAGGTTGTGCTCGACGCGATGGATGAGACCCGTGAGAAGATCGGCTCGCAGGTGATCCTCGCGCTCCGAAAGGGGGTTCAGCAGCCGCACCGTGCCTTCAGCTTCAGGCACGAACGGCGTTGTCTTCGCTTCCAGGAAGCCGAGGCCGATCATCGCCTCGCGCAGGCGATGGAAGGACTCGACGTAGTCGTCCTCGCGGACCCTCGTAGGCCGGAAGGTCCTCATCTCGCCGGGGAACTTGTCGTAGCCGTGACGCCGGGCGACCTCCTCGATGAGGTCGACCTCCCGCTCGATGTCGGGGCGCCAGGTTGGGACCTCGACGTCGAGGCTTCCCTCGTCGCCTTCCCGCACCCCGAAGCCGATCGGCTCGAGACATTCTCTAATCGTGCCCGCGCCAAGCTCGACGCCGAGCAGATGCTCCACGCGCCCGGGCCTCAGCGTCACGGTGCGGCGCACAGGCGGCCTCGGGTTCACATCGATGATGTCGCCATCGAGGGAGCCACCGGCTAGGGTGAGGATGAGCTCGATCAGGCGTTGCATGGCCCGCGGGAGCCCGTCCGGGTCGATGCCGCGCTGGAAGCGGAAAGACGCATCGGTGTCGAGAGCCAGTCCCTTGGCCGCGCACCTGACCCGCCTGGGATCGAAGTAAGCGCACTCGAGGAACAGGTCCCGCGTGTCCTCAGTGACCTCGGTGGCCTCACCGCCCATGAGCCCCGCCATCGCTGTGGGCACCTCGGCATCCGCGATCACCAGCATCTCAGGATCCAGCACTCGATCCTTCCCGTCCAGCGTGCGGAGCCTCTCGCCCTCTTGCGCCCTGCGGATCACAACCGCCGGCCCGTCCAGCGTGGCCAGGTCGAAGGCGTGTAACGGCTGGTTCAACTCGTGGAGCACGTAGTTCGTGGCGTCGACGACGTTGTTGATCGGCTGCTGACCGATGGCACGCAGCCGGTTCCCGAGCCACTCGGGCGACGGGCCGATTGTGACACCGCGGATAACCGCACCTAGGTAACGGGGGCACCCTTCAGCGTCTTCGATCCGCACGGTGACGCCTGCGGTGACACCCTCGGTTTCCGCCTTGGCAACCGAGCTGCTCGAGCAGCGCACGTGGTCCGGGAAGTCGGGGAACCTCAGGTCAGCTTCCCCGCCGGGCGCCAGCTCGCGGGCGACGCCCCAGTGGCCGAGGAGGTCCGGCCGGTTCGGCGTCACATCCACGTCGAGGCGATAGTCGTCAAGCTCCAGGGCCTGTAGCAGCGGCCGTCCCGGTTCGAACTCGCCGTGCAGCTGCATGATGCCCGCCGAGTCGCGGCCGATGCCGAGCTCACGCTCGGAGCACAGCATTCCCTCGCTCGGCTCGCCGCGCAGTTTGACTTTCTTGATCAACATGCCGCCGGGCAACGCCTGTCCGGCGCCGACGTAGGGGTAGAACCCGCCCTCCACGACAAGCGGCGCGCCGGTGACGACCTGCACCGGCACCTCGCGGCCGACATCGACCTGGCAGATCACCAGCTGATCCGCGTTAGGGTGCTTGCCGATACTCAGAACTTTGCCGATGACCAGCTCGCTCAGTCCTTCGCCGAGCCATAAGACGTCGTCCACCGGAACCGCGGTGTAGTTCAGCCGGCCAGCGAGCTCGGCCGCCGAATCCTCGATCGTAGGCGCCAGCTCCTTCAGCCAGTAGTAGGAAACGTTCATCGCTCAGAGGACCATGAGTGCGGCGCCTTCCACTCAGGCGCGCTCGAACTGATCGAGGAAACGCACATCGCTCTCGT
>JBDHKT010000094.1:0-12704 GCA_039586255.1 Gemmatimonadota bacterium
CGAGGACATCCACGGCTTCTTCCAGGCGAAGGGCATCCTGACCAGCCGCGGGGGTAAGACCTCGCACGCCGCGGTAGTCGCAAGAGGTATGGGCAAACCGTGCGTGGTCGGAGCGGAGGACATCCTGATCCACGATCGAGAGAAGGTCGCGGTGATAAAGGGCCAGCGAATCTCCGAGGGCGATGTAATAACGATCGACGGTGGGAGCGGGGCCGTGTACGTCGGTGAGGTCCCCACCGTCGAACCCGAGTTCGGCCCCGAGATGAAAACCCTACTCGCTTGGGCGGACGAGGCTCGCACGCTCGGCGTTCGAGCCAACGCGGACACGCCCGAGGACGCCGCCAAAGCACGCGAGATGGGTGCCGAGGGAATAGGGCTCTGCCGAACCGAACGCATGTTCAACGCGGCGGATCGCCTGCCTATTGTTCGCGACATGATCCTCGCCCGGACCGAGGCCGAGCGTCGCGAGGCGATCGAGAAGCTGCGGCCGATGCAGAAGGGCGATTTCAAGGGGATCTTCAAGGCAATGGAGGGGCTACCGGTGACGATTCGCCTCCTCGATCCGCCCTTACACGAATTCCTCCCTTCCCTCGAGTCGCTGCTTCTCCAACTCAGCAGCCTCAAACGCGTACGCGACCGTATCGCGGACGGCAAGGCGGACCCGCAGTCCGTCGCGGCCCTCATCGAGCCTCCCCTGAAAGAGAGCCTCCCACCGCTCGAGCGGCTCGGCGAAGAGCTTCCCGGAGCGGAGGGTAAGCTCGTGATCGATGGGTTGATCGAGGAGAAGGAGGCCATCCTGCAGAAGGTGCGGGATATCACCGAGGTGAACCCGATGCTGGGCCACCGCGGGGTACGCTTGGGAATCACGGTGCCGGAGCTCTATTCGATGCAGATCGCAGCGATCCTCGAGGCCGTGGCCGAGCTGACTAAGGAGAAGGTCAACGCCGTCTGCGAGATCATGGTACCTCAGGTAACCGAGCCGCAGGAGCTCGTGCTCGTCCGCGAGCTGGTGAGCAACGCCCGCGATAGCGTGGAGCGCGAGTACGGCGTGCAGCTCGACTTCAAGTTCGGGACGATGATCGAAGCCGTCAGGGCCTGCGTTCTGGCCCGGCCCATCGCAGAGGTCACGGAGTTCTTCTCCTTCGGCACCAACGACCTGACTCAGGCCACTTTCTCGTTTTCGCGTGAGGACGCGGAAACGAAGTTCTTGCCGCAATACGTCGAGATGGGTGTGCTACCCGAGAACCCGTTCGAGGCTCTCGACATCCATGGTGTGGGGCGCTTGATGAAGCTGGCCGTCGAGTCGGGCCGCGCGGCCAAGCCCGACCTCAAAGTCGGGATTTGCGGCGAACACGGCGGTCACCCACGCAGCATCGAGTTCTGTTACACCCAGGGACTCGACTACGTCAGCTGCTCGGCGTTCCGCGTCCCGATCGCCAGGCTGGCGGCCGCGCAGGCGAAGTTGCGGGAGGAGAGGAGAAGCAGGGACGAGCTCGAACACCCGGATTATCCCTTTAACGTTATGTAGTAGTGGGACTCCGAGAATCCGGTCCCACTCAAAACATCTTTCCGGCGAGTGATGGGTCCTTGTCGGTCCGGGTTGCGACTTTCATGAAGGTCGCGATTCGCACCGTGCCCTCGGCGTGGAGCGTCTCGTGAATCCGCTCCACGACCTTGAAGATCTCGCTGAGCTCGCCTTCCAGGTTGGTGCCGTTGGAATGGAGTTGCGCATTGAGGTCCGCCTCCTCCAGAATCCGGTGAGCCCGTTTAACCTCCTCACGCACCGATACACCCGAACCGATGGGTATGACCTGCACCTCGGCAGTCGCCTTCATCTCGACCTCCTCTCTTGCCGCCCGTAGCATACGGGCTACCCCCCGAGCAGGAAAGCGGGGGCCGACTCGCGCCGAGCTACGGACCGGGCGTATTTTGAATGCCGATGTCAGCACATGCCATGGAGCCGCGCTACTATGCCGTCGATGAGAGGCTTCGCGACGGAGTCCGGCTACACATCCGAGCGATTCGACCCGACGACAAGCAGGCCCTGGTCGACCTCTTCGAGCGCCTCAGCCCGCAGACGGTCTACTACCGTTTTCACGGTGTGAAGAAGAGTCTCAGCCGCGAGGAGCTCGTCTATCTCACCGAGCTGGACTTCCACCGCCAGGCGGCGCTGGTCGCCGTCCTCAATGTAGATGGGGAAGACCAGATAGTCGGCGTCGGGCGCTATGCCGGCGCACTGCGGGCGCCGGAACACCAGGCCGAAGTAGCGCTGACGATCGAGGATGCCCACCAGGGGCGCGGCATAGGCTCCCTGCTGCTCAAGCATCTGATGAGTGTCGCCCGCAGCGAGGGAGTAACCGAGCTCAATGCCCACGTGCTGGCGGAGAACAAGCGGATGCTGCAGCTGTTCGAGCGCACGGGCCTGGTCGTTCGAAAGACCGCGTCCGCCGGCGCCTGCCACCTGGTCATGACCACCGAGGCGAGCCCAGCAGCCTTCCCGCCTACCCGTCCTCCCGAGAGATCGCGGGACGCGCGCTAGCGCGCCTCCCGTCGCATCGACGCACGAGTCGACGCCCACGAGTCGAACGGATCGACGCCATAGCGCGCGTCGCCGATATGCAACTCGTAACCCGATTCGCCCTCTTCCACCAAGTAGTAGGGAAACCGCGCCCAGCTCAGAAATCTCTGCGCCTTGGGCTCACGACCGGCCAGGACGGCCACATCGCCCGAGAGGTCCTCGTCGTACGGCATGCCACTCAACTCGAAGGCTGGCCGCGCCAGCCAGTTGAACATGCCGACGTGGTACCCAGAGGTGTCTTGGACGACTACCCAGCGCTCGAACGGGGTGACCGCGAGAGGAGCAGTCATGATCCGCTCGACCGCAACCCCGTCACGGTCGAGCGCGCGCCTGACGACCGATCGGGCCGCGACGTTCGAAGCGGCCATGAGAACCACGTACGCTGACACCAGCCCGATGGCCAGCTTGGGTCCTCTCACGCCCTTCCGGCTAAGCCACAACCCGGTGGCGAGGCCCACCCACACCCAGGGATCGACGATGAAAAGCGTGTCTCCGTAGAACCAGGTCCAGGAAAACGGCGCCAGCCAGCGCATCCCGTAGCTGTTAAGGAAGTCGAGGAGTGGGTGCGTGGCGACAGCGAGGACCGCCAGGGACAATACTTGCGCGGGCACCACAGGTCCCTGATCGGCGCGGCCCCTTCGGCGCACCAAGCGATCCCACAGCAGTATCAGCCCCGTGAGAACGAACGGGAGTACCACCAGGGCGAGAACGCCGTGGGTCAGGCCGCGCCGGAACCAGAGTGCGCTTTCGCTTCCCCAGAAGTAGGCGAGCACGTCGACGTCTGGCAGATTGGCACCTATCACCAGGGTCGCTGTGCCGAGAGCCGTGCGCTTCTTCAGGCCCGTCTGCGCCAGGGTCATACCCAACATCGTGTGGGTAACGGGGTCCATGATTCCTCTCGTTCTCGTTTACATTCCGCCTCGGCCGGGTTCGGCGGCCCCAAAGGAGGTCGCGGCCGCGCCTTGGCGCAACCCCCGGCGAAGCCGGTGGCAGGCAGCGGGCTCGCATCGCGCGGCCCCAGCGGCGTCGATACGTTTAGGGAGAGTCATGTTCGACTTCACCATTCTCGGCGTCGGCCACCTGGCACTCGGGGCCGTACTGACCCTGGACGTATTGCTGACGAAGCAGCGCCCGGTGTCCGCCGTGCTTTGGCTGGCCGTGGTGTGGGCGTTTCCATACGCCGGGGCGCTGGCGTATCTCAGCGTCGGCGTCGACCGGGTGCGGCGCGGTGCGGCAGCACGAGACGCCTCAAAGACGCTCGTCGCCCAGCGTGCCGCCTGGCACCCGATGTTCGAGCGCCTGGCCGTCGATTACGTCCACCCCGATCCGGAGGAATCCCACAGGTATCCGGCGCAACACATCTTTCGAGCGTCGGACCCAGCGGTGCGGCCGAACCGTGTGTTCAGGGGCAACCACGCCGAACTCCTCGTCGAGGGCGACGGGTTCTACCCTGCCCTCTTCGACAGCATCGCGGAAGCTGAATCATCGATCCATCTACAGACATTCATCTTCGGGCGCGACGCCACGGGTCGCGCGCTTCTCGAGCGCTTGGCGGCGCGTGCCGGCGAGGGCGTCGAATGCCGCCTGCTCTACGATCGCTTCGGCTCGACCCACGCGTACCTCTCCCGTTTCTTCGAGGGCGCGCGTGCGGCGGGCGTACGGGTCTGCTCGATCACTCAGGCCAACCCGCTCAAAGGCCGTTTCCAGATCAACCTGCGCAACCACCGCAAGATCGCGGTGATCGACGGGAGAATCGGATTCGTCGGCGGCATCAACATCCACGACAAGAACCTCAAGGCCCATACCGAGGGGACCCCGATTCGCGACTACCACGTCAAGCTGCAGGGCCCCGCGGTCTCCGACCTTCAGTTCCAGTTCGTCGAGGATTGGCACTTCGCCTCGCAGGAGCCGCCCGAGCATTTCCTCGAGCCGAAATACTTCCCCGACCTCCGACCGGCGGGGGACGCGCTCGTCCAGATCGTACCGGGCGGGCCGGAGCTGAAAGGTCACGGCCTCGCCGATGCGTTCTTCGGCGCCATCGTCGCCGCCGAGCGATCGGTCACCATCGTCACGCCGTACTTCGTGCCAGACGAGCCCATCGTTCAAGCTGTGCGCTATGCGGCGCTGCGCGGCGTGACCGTCAGGCTGATCATTCCCAAGCGGAGCAACCACTGGTACACCGATTTCGCCGCCCGCGCCCTCTTCGCCCCGCTGTTGAAAGCGGGCGTGCGGATCTTCGAGCGACGGCCACCCTTCATCCACGCCAAGGCTGTCGTCGTGGATCACGTCTACGCCATGCTCGGCTCGGCGAACCTGGACTACCGAAGCCTCCACTTGAACTTCGAGACGAATATCGAAGTCGCAGACCACGTGTTTCTCGACAGCATAAGCAGGCAGGTCGAGGCCGAGATCGCCGAGAGCGACGAGCTGACGTACGAGCAACACCGGTCTAGATCGCTGCCGCGCCGCCTGACAGAGAACTTCTGCTACCTATTCCAGCCGATGCTCTGACCCGGATCGGGCCCTTCTGGAGGGCCCCGGATCCCAGAAGTCCCTACGGAACACACGTTTGGCCCCGGTGTAGGCAGGTCTAGGAGAGGTCTAAGATCTCCAGCCCGTCCCCCCCGTTCTCCTGCCGGACCATTCCCGCGTCAGAAGACTGAGAATGGACACACCAGCAGCGCCGAGACCGCAGACGGCAGCGTCGTTACAGCGTAAGGAAGCTTACGTTCCTCTCGCTAATTTCACGCTCGCCCTCATCCAGGCGATGCTGCGAACGGGGTACTACGCCGCCGACCACCCCGAGGCGAAGAAGTCGATGCATGGGCTTTACGCCCAGTTCGCCGAGCTGGTGGACGGTCGATCCGGGCTGACGTACTCGCTGTTGGAGAAACAGGAAGAGACGCAGATAACGGTCGACGGCTACACGTCGGTGGCGACGCCGCTGCACGAGGTCATGATCAGCGGCATGGCCGACATGTTCACCCCGAAGTTTCTCGATTTCTTCAGTCGTTGGAAGCTGTTGAGCTTCTCGATAAGGCCTGACACGACGCAGGAGGAGTTCGACACGTTCATCGAGCTGATGAGCCAGGTTCCTTCCGGTGGCCCAATCCAGGCAGCCAACGAGCGGCTCACGCAGGCGTTGATCGATCACGACATCATCAACATCTCTGCCGTCTTCCGCCACGAGATGGTCGGCCGAGAGCGCCGGCTGCCCTGGCGCGTGCGGATGGCGCTGACGCGGCTGCGTCGGGACCTTCGCGTGCTGCCACTGTACAAGAAGGCCACCAAGGAGCAGATGCGTCGGATCAAGTTGATGATTATCGATGACACGATCCGTCCGATCCGCACTCCCGTGCTGCTCAAGGACTTCTTGACCAACTACGACCTGATCGCGGCCGACGTAGCTGAACTGGAGGAATCGCAGGTCGAGCGCGAAATCGTTGCCAACCTGGGCGAGGAAATGCTGGTTGGAACGGCCCATCAGATCATCGAGGAGCTGAAGAAGTTGGGCGCCGAAGACACGATCGCGTCGACCGGCGAGGAAGCGTCGGTGGTGATCGGCCGCTGCGTCGGCGTGCTGCGCGACGTCGCCGATCAGTTGTGTGCGATCGGCAGCGTTCTGGATCACGATTTCCTCGAGGCGCTCGTAAAGCAGAAGGTGCTGCCACCCGAGCAGTTGCCGGTCGAAGTCCGGCGTGCGATTGAGACGCGTCGTCTGGCGAACGCATTCGTGCGACGCAAGGACGAGTACCTGAAGTACCTTCGTAACCCCGCAGCCAACGACGCTACGCGGAAGCTGGTGGCGACCATATCGCGGATAACGCCCGACCTGCTTCGCCGCAGCGAGTACGAGCCGGTGGTCGAGATCGTCACGGTGATAGACGAGGGAACACGGGTCGAGCGAACGGCCCGCTTCTTCGAGCAGGTCGCGACCCTGCTGAAAAAGGAACTGGCAAGCGAGGCCATTATCGGCTACCTGCTCGGCGACCTCAGACGTCAGACCAAGGAGCAGCGTGACCGGCTGGTCCAGATTCTCGGGTTCATCGGGGATGCTGCGGCCCCCGGCCTCCTGGGGGTCTTCGAGGAGACCGACGACAAGGCGCTACGCTTGAGCGCCTTTGAGGCGCTGAGGAAGATCGGTGCGAAGGCACTCCACCCATTCCTGACCCAGCTACCAAACGTCGAAGGAGACTGGGCCGTCGTCCGGAGCTAGGTGACACGACCCTGGCGGAGCCGCTGGTCGCGTTCCTCTACCATGAGAACGCACACGTTCGACACTCGAGCCTGACGGCGCTCTTCAAGCTTCAGGGCGCGAAGGCGGAAAAGCACTTCCTGCACGCGCTCCACGACCAGGAAGCGGAGGTCCGCCAGGCGGCGGTCTCCCACCTGGCGGCGACGGACTCGCGGCACGCCCAGGCGCTTGAGTTCTACAACCATGTGCTCAATCCAGAGGGCCGGTCCGGGGGGAGAGAGAGCGACGCGGTCCTGATCGAGGTGTGCCGGGCTCTGGGCAAGCTGGCCCAAGTATCGCCCGATGAGGCGAAGAAATCGGAAGAATTGCTACTGGCAGGGCTCCGCCCCGTGAAGGCGAAGGGGCCGCTCGGGCTCTTCAAGAAGCCCTCATCGAGGCACAGCGACGCCGTCCAGGCGGCCATCTGGGATGCGCTGTCCGCCCTGGGCCACGAACCGCCGGCCTAAAGCGCCTACCTACCGAACGCCCGAACCTTCAGCCGGGAAAGCGAAGCGCACGCCCCTGCAGGTGCTCCTTTCCGCCTCGCGCCGGTAGAGTCTCTCGAGCATAAGTATCTCGATCGACGCATCCGGCGCCTGCGGGTAGGCCTCCGCCAGCGGCGTGTTCACGTTCGCTTCCACGGCGTGGATCCTGCCCGTCCAGGTATCCAAGTAGCGCGCTTCGCCCTCGCCGATCGGTTTGTACCGTAGATTCAGCACCAGAGAAGCCGCCACCATGAAGACCAGGAACGTCCAGACGACCGTTCCAACTTGCCGGAACGAAAGCATGTTGTCCCTCTCACGCTTGTGTCGCGATCCCAGCGATGCCCTCACTGCATCTTGGACGTCTCAAATACCCTCACCGTTGGCCGGCGTATAGCCGGAGCGGGCACGTCGAGCAAGTCGTGCGCGGCACCCGAAAGGTGTTATTATTCGCCCCTAAACCCCGACCCCAGCCCAACCGCCAGTCACCCAGGAGGAGAGCATGCGATCGGCCAGGCTAACGCTCGTAGTGACGCTTATTGTCCTCGCGTTGGGCTCGCCCGCGATTAGCTTCGCCCAGCGGACCGTGAAACCCGTGCTGCACGGCCGGCATTGGGTCGCGATCACCGGCAAGCCGCTGGCCGTAACGGCCGGGGCGATGATGTTCCAGAAGGGCGGCAACGCGGTCGACGCCGCCTGCGCGATGCTCGGAGCGACCTCGACGATGTGGGATGTGCTGAGTTGGGGCGGAGAGACCCAAGCGCTCATCTTCAACCCTAACACGGGTGAAGTGATCGGGATCAACGCCCTGGGCGCGGCCCCGACCGGCGCGACGCCCGATTTCTTCCTGGAACAAAGCCTGAGCTATCCCCCATCCCTCGGACCGCTTTCAGCCGTGACTCCTGGCACCCCCGGCGGCCTGATGGTCATGCTGGCAGAGTACGGCTCGCTGAGCCTGAAGGACGTCCTGGAGCCTTCGATGCAGATGGCGGACGGCTATCCGATCGAGGCCTCGGCGGCCAACTCGCTCGAGAGGAACAAGCGGCGCATCAAGGAATGGCCCTATTCGGCTGAGGTCTATCTGCCGCACGCCGGTGAGGCGCGGGAAGCACCCTACCCCGGCGAGATCTTCAGACAGCCCGATCTGGCGGAAACGCTGGGCAAGCTCGTGCAGGCCGAACAGGAGGCGCTGGAGGCCGGAGCGAGTCGGAAGGAAGCGATCTACGCAGCCTACGAGCGCTTCTACACGGGCGATATCGCCCAAGAATTTGTGCGCGGCGCGCAGGAACAGGGTGGCCAGATAACGATGGATGACCTGGCGAACTGGCAGGTCTACATCGAAGAGCCCGTGATGACGATCTACAAGGACATCGAGGTCTACAAGCTCACCACCTGGGTTCAGGGGCCGGTTCTGCTCCAGGCGCTCAACATCCTGGAGAACTTCGATCTCGCATCGATCGGATATAACAGCGCCCGCTACATCCACACGCTATACCAGGCGATGAGCCTCGCTTTCGCCGATCGCGACTTTTATTACGGCGATCCCTACTTCCCGCCCGAGGAGCCCATCGAAGGCCTGCTCTCGAAGGACTACGCGCAGCAGCGGGCCGAGCTCATCAACTGGGAGCGGAACGACCCCGATATCGCCCCCGGCGACCCCTACCCGTTCCAGGGCGGCAGCAACCCATTCCTGCACTACCTGGAGGGCTGGCAGACGACCTGGCCGCCAGCCACCGGAGCCGCGCTGCGCGAGATCGAGGAGGCCTTCTACCTGGGGACGACCTCGATCCAGACGGCTGACGAAGAGGGTTGGGTCGTGTCGGTGACACCCAGCGGGGGCTGGATTCCCGCCGTGATCGCCGGGCGCACCGGAGTGGGCATCAGCCAGCGCGCCCAGAGCTTCGTGCTCGACCCGGCGGAGAACCCGTACAACGTCATCGAGCCCGGCAAGCGGCCGAGGGCTACGCTGACGCCGACTATCGCCCTCAAGGACGGCAGGCCTTTCCTATCGGTCGCCGTGCAGGGCGGCGACACCCAGGACCAGAACACCCTTCAGTTCCTGCTCAACGTCGTCGAGTTCGGCATGAACGTGCAGCAGGCCGTCGAGGCGGCCAACATCAACAGCTACCAGATGCGGAACTCGTTCCGGGACCACTCATCGATTCCCGGCCGCCTGCTTCTGAACGAAGCCGTCCCTCCCTGGGTGAGTTCGCAGCTGAGGGAGATGGGTTACAGCCTGACGTTCGGCGCGCGTACTTCCGGGCCGCTGAACGCGATCTATTTCGATTGGGAGCACGGCACGTTCTGGGGCGGGGCGAGCAACCACGGTGACGACTACGGTATCGCCTGGTGAAGATGACGGCAGCGCAGCGGGTGAGTTTCTGGTCTCCTCCGGTGCGCTCTGCCATGTTGCTGGCACTCCTGGCCTCCTGCGCCACACTGAGGCAATTGCACTTCGAGCAGCCAACCGTGGCCCTGGAAGCGATTGAGATCACCGGGGTCGGTGTCTCCGGCGGCTCGTTGGTGCTCGTCCTCGACGTCTTCAATCCAAACGACTACGACATACGAACGACCTGGGTCGAGGCGTCGCTCGAGCTCGAAGACACCCATTTCGGGACCGCGGTGCTCGAAGGCGACGAAACGCTCGTAGCCGGCTCACACACATTGGTGGAGATCCCCGCCGAATTCACCTGGGAAGGCGTGGGAGCCGGAGCCCGTGCTCTGCTGCAGCGTGGCGCGCTGCGCTACGACCTGGAGACGAGGCTGCGCGTCGAGACATCGGTAGGTGGGCGCAGCATGACCCTCCGCAACCGGGGCGAGGTCCCGATCAGCGAGCTGGACCGCTGACCTACACAACCCGGTACCCGCGTCGGTATTCCTATCCCGATTCGGAGACGTCCAAGGCTTCGCGCACCTTGCTGGCAAGAGCTTCCGGAGTGAATGGCTTCTGGAGGAAGTTGTTGCCCGGCCCGACAATTCCATCCAACACGTCGTGGTCCGTGTATCCCGATATGTACAGAATCTGTATCCCGGGCCGCAGCACCGACAGCCGCTCCGCCAGCTCCCGACCGTTTAGCTCGGGCATCACCACATCCGTTACAAGCAGGTCGATCGGACCGTCCCACCCCTCGCTGATCGTGAGCGCCTCCGTTGCCTCGCGCGCCTCTAACACGGTGTAGCCGGCCTCCTCGAGAATGCGTCGCGCCAGCCTGCGAACGGAATCCTCGTCCTCCGCCAGCAGGATCGTTTCTCTGCCCGGTGGCGACGAACTCGCTGCGACCGCCGCTTCGGCATCTCCGCGTGTGCCCTCGACCCGCGGGAAGTAGATCTTGAATGTGGTGCCGAGGCCCGGCTCGCTGTATGCCCAAATGTAGCCACCGCTCTGCTTCACGATCCCGTAGACCATACTTAACCCAAGGCCCGTACCTCTGCCGCGCGGTTTCGTCGTGAAGAACGGCTCGAAGATGTGGCGCTGCGTCTCGGCATCCATTCCGGCGCCGCTGTCGCACACCGCCAGCATCACATAGCGACCGGGTACCATGGGGAAGTGATTCCTCGCAAATACCTCGTCCACTTCCGCGTTACCCGTCTCGATCGAAAGCTTCCCCCCTTCGGGCATCGCGTCGCGGGCGTTGACCGCCAGGTTCATGACGATCTGTTCCAACTGACCCGGATCGGCCTCCACCGGACACAGGTCGGGCTGCAAAACTGTCACCAGCTCGATGTCTTCGCCGATTAGTCGCCGTAGCATCTTCTCTAACGTCACCACCACCGCATTGAGGCTCAGAACCCTGGGCTTCAGCACCTGCTTGCGGCTGAAGGCAAGTAACTGGCGAGTCAGCGTCGCAGCCCGTTGGGCGGCGTCGCGGATCTCGATGAGCTCCTGACGCCGTGGGTCTTCGGGGCTCAGTTGCCCTGCCAGCATTTCGCTGTTCGACAGGATGACCGTGAGAACGTTGTTGAAGTCGTGCGCCACTCCCCCAGCCAACCGCCCGATAGCCTCCATCTTCTGCGACTGACGCAACTGGATCTCGAGGCGCCTGCGCTCGACGAGGTCGATAGCCGTGCCGACAACGCAGCGCCGGCCATCCAGAACGATGAGTTCGCCCGTGAAGAAATACGGGGTTTTGGTGCCATCTCTCGCGACGAGATCGACTTCCGCCGTGGTCAGGCCCTTATCGAAGGCCTCCTGTATGCTCTGCTCGATCGTTTTTCGATCCTCGCCGACAAAGAAGTCGAGCGGGCTCATCTCCGCGATCTGCTTCGCCGAATAACCGGTTAGGCGCTCCAGATTCCGATTCCAGCGCAGGAATCGCCCCTGATCATCGAACAGGTAGAAGAGACCGGGTAGACTGCCCGTCGCAGCCTCGGAGAAATCCCGCTCCTTGCGCAGCGTTTCCCCAGCCTGCTTCTGTTCGGTGATATTGCGGATGGCGCCCTTGTACCCCACCACTTCACCCTGCTCGTCGATCTGCGCTGTCGAGTTGATAAGGCAGTCCATGACCCGACCGTCCTTGTCGACGAGCCTGAGCTCGAAGTCCCTAACCACCCCGTGGCGCTCGATCACCTCCCGAAAAGCACGGCGATCGACCGGATCGAGGTAGAGCGCCTCGGCGTTCAGCTGGGTCATCTCCTCGCGGGTGTACCCGAACAACGTCAGCATCGACTGATTGAAGTCGATCAGGGTACCATCGATAGCGCTCACGTAGATGGCATCTCTTGATTCCTCGAACAGCGTTCGGTATCTGCGCTCGCTCTCCTTGAGTGCCTCTTCGGCCCGTTTCGCCGCTGTTGTGTCGAAGGCGACCCCGATCGCCCCCGTTATCGCACCGCTCTGGTCACGGAAGGGCTCGACGTGGCACTGATATTTATTGTCCTCCCAGCTGAATTCGTATCCCGACTCCTTCCCTTCCAGCGCCTGACGATGCGCGGCAATGGGCAGAAGATCCGCGTCATCGGTACCGAAGTACTCGAACAGGGTCATCCCCACGACCTGGTTGGGCTGAAGCCCAAGGGCGGGAAGCGCCGCACCCAGCGACGATGTGAATCGCAACTCCTTGTCGACCGTCCAGAGGATTCCCGGCATCTGGTCGAGCAGTGTTCGCAGAAGTTGTGTCTCGACGTCCGGAGACGCTTCGCCGGTGTTTCCGTGCTTCGTCATCTCGCCTTGAAGATTGTGTGGCTGGGCGGCCCGGCTGTGGGGCGCCTGATCCAGCTGCTACCGGCGGGTCTTAGCGGGGGATACCTGAAACCGCACCTAACGTTTCCAAATATGTGCCGCTGTGACGCAGCAGGCAAATCTCCCGGCAATCTTTGCATCGCCGGGGGCATAAATTGCGGCCCTCCGCACTGTCGTCTCACTGCGGCTTACGCTGCTAACCTCCAGTGATAGGAGCAATTACGGCGAACG
>JBDHKT010000095.1:0-6750 GCA_039586255.1 Gemmatimonadota bacterium
GTTCTGCGCCGCGTCAGCCGGGAGTACGCTGACTCGTGTCGGTTTCCGGAGCGGGCCAGTGATCCCGTCGGCTACCTAGCGACCTGGGGCTCGCACCCCCGCTGGTTGCTGGAGCGCTGGCTGGCGCGAGCGTCGCTCGAGGAGGTCGAGCGCCTCGTGGCCCACAACAACGCTCGGCCGGCTGTCCACCTGTCGGTAATCGATCGGCCGGAGGAGGCGCTCGAGCGGCTGCGGGCCGCAGGGATCGAGGCCGACCCGGTAGCGCTGGCACCGGCTTCCCTACGAGTCGACTCGAGTGAGCTGGTTCGGGCACTGGAGCTGGTGCGGGCAATTGTGCAGGACCCCGGAGCGGCGGCGGTGCTGGACTACATGGCACTGGACCCGGGCGGCCGGGTCGTCGATCTTTGTGCGGCACCCGGCGGCAAGGCGGCGCTACTGGCGGCGCGGGGGCACGAGGTTTTTGCCTTCGATCTCGCGCGTCCTAGGCTCACCAGGATACTGGAGACGCGATCCCGACTCGAGTTGTCGCGGCTGCACGTCGCGCTGGCGGACTCGACCCGGCCGCCCATCTCCGGTGCGGAGGTTATCCTCCTGGATGCACCATGTACGGGGACCGGGACGTTCGCCCGGCATCCCGATGGGCGGTGGCGGCTCGAGGTCGGAGACCTCGAGACCTTGACCGGGCTGCAGCGCCGCCTGCTCGAGGCCGCCGCGGACGCGCTGGCACCGGGCGGCTTGCTGGTCTATGCGACCTGTTCGCTGGAACCGGAGGAGAACGAGGAGCAGGTTGAGGTGTTCTTGAAAAAGCACGTGGACTTTGGACTAGAGGCGCCAGGACAGGATCGTCTGTGTTCGGAATTCCTCGGCGCTGACGGTGAGCTGCGGATACTTCCGCAACGGCACGGTATGGATGGAGCATATGCCGCACGACTCCGACGTCGACTGGGCTGAGTCTGACGCCTCCGAGCCGGGTCGGGCAGGGTGGCGGCTGTGGGTCACATCGCCGCGTCACCTTGTGGTGACGACCGCGGGTGCGGCGGCGCTCGGTTTGTTTGTCGGGTACCTCGTTACCGTGCTATTCGTGTTTCCGCCTCACAACGTGGCCGCCGATCTGACGCGCGTGCCCGATGTTGTTGGGCGTACGGTCGACGAGGCGCGCCGGCGGACAGAGCGAGAGGATCTCGCCTTCGAGGAAGCGCTCGGCATCCACCATGCCCGGCCGGTCGGGACCGTCGTTGCCCAGGAGCCGCTGGCCGGTCAGATGGCGGCGCCGGGATCTCCCTTGCGGGTCACGGTCAGCCTCGGACCCCCTGAGCGGCCGGTGCCCGATGTCGTAGGTCTGAGCCGCGAACAGGCGGAGATGATCCTGCTGCAAGCAGGTTTCGAGGTCGATGTGACTCGTGTGGATGCCAGCGCGGATGTGGGCCAGGTGGTCGGTACGCGCCCCGCGCCCGGTACGCCGGTCGAGCTTCCGGGTAGGGTACGCCTCCTCGTAAGCGCCGGTGCGAGCACAGTGCAGGTGCCCGATCTGGCGATGCAGTCGTTGACGGAAGCCGAAGCCACGCTGCGGCGACTGGGGCTGCGGCTCGGCGAGGTGGCGGAGGACTCGGCCAGCCTCGCGGCGCCGGGTACGGTTCTGGGCCAATCGCCGTTGGCCGGAGATCAGGCGGCGCGAGGCGCACGCGTTGCGGTCACCGTGGCCATCGCACCAATGCCGGCAGCGGACTCGACGTTGCCGCCTGCCGACACTGGCGGCGTCGAGCCCGATACGGCGAGCACACGGGCTGACACGACGATAGCGAATGGGGGAACCGGATGAGCGGCTTTGGCCCTGGCCTGAGGATCGGGTGGGTGCGTGGCGTGACGTTCTGCGCGGTGGCGCTGGTCGTCCTGGTGGCGGCAAGCTGCACGGGCGACGCCCGCGGCGTCGAGGTCGGTGACCAGGTCCCGGACTACAGCGCGCCGAATCTGGCCGGCGATGAGGTCGCGTTCGCCGACCACTTGGGCGAGGTCGTACTCATCAACGTCTGGGCAACCTGGTGCGGACCTTGCCGAGTGGAGATGCCTCCGATCAAGGACATATACACTCGGTTCAAGGATCAGGGCTTCACGGTCCTCGCCATCTCAATCGATACTGGTCCGGGTTATAGCGAGAAGGTGGACGAGTTCGTTCGCGAATTTGGCCTCGATTTTCCCGTGCTCCTCGATCCCGAGAGCCGGATCGGACGTGTCCTCCAGACCATAGGCGTTCCAGAGACGTTCGTCCTCGATCGAGAGGGTCGGATCATCAAGCGGTTGATCGGCGCCACCGACTGGGACTCCGAGGCGAATCAGGCCTTGATCAAAGAGCTACTCAGGATGTGACGATGGCAGACTGGCGTGCAAACCTGAAGAGGAACTGGCTGTACATGCTCACGGCCGCGCTCCTCTCACTCTTCCTTTGGGTTGCTGTGAGCGCCGACCGCGTAGATGAGCGGCCCTATTCCGCTGACCTCCTGGTAGTCAACAGCGACCGGCGCTATGTGGAAACGAGACGCGAGCCGGACATCGAGGAGGTGACGGTCGATTTCACCGGTCGCGTCGGCGAACTGGCGCGATTGGCCGTCGCTCGCCCCCAACTCGTCGTCAATATCGATAGTGTCGACTCGAATCTGCTGGAGCGGCGCCTCACGTCGGACTTGGTGACGGGCCGAGGTGGCGCGCCGCTGGAAGGAGTAAGCGCGATCCGCGTGCAGCCCGATCGGGTCCGGCTCCATTTCCAGCTGAGAGGAACCAAGACCGTGCCCGTCGTACCGAACATGTCGCGCGTCAGCCTGGAGGATGGCTACGTGATGTCAGATTCGGTGCGGATCGAGCCCGACATGGTCGTGCTCGACGGGCCGGAGGAGATAGTCGACGGCATCGAGTCCGTAACCACCGCACCGGTGCCCGGCACCGGGATGCGTGAGTCAACCAGCGTTGACGTACCGCTCCTCTCCCCTGATGAGAGTGGGCTTGTGGCGCTCTCCGCCACCAGCGTGAGCGTAACGGTATCGGTCGAGCAGTTGGCTGAACGGGTCTTCCCGGGTATCCCGCTGGTGGTGAGCGCCGCGGACGTCGAGGGCTTGAGGGTCGAGCCGTCGCTCGTCGATGTCCGACTCTCTGGGCCGCGCAGCGCCGTAGAGGCGGTGCGCCCGGAGGCGCTGTCGCCGCACGTGGAACTTGGCGGACCCGCCGACCTGGGGCGGCTCTTGCCGATTCTCCTCCCACCGCCTGCCCTCTTCATCGAAGTGATCGTCGATCCGGACTCGGCTCGTGTCGTGGCGGAGTCCGGTGGCTGATCGCGAGAGTGCCGGGTGCGACGATGGGGCATGTGCATGAGCGGGCAGACCATCCTCGCTGTCGAGACTTCGTGTGACGACACTTCCGCCGCGGTGCTCCGTGGCGAGCGCGAGTTGTTGGGGCACGTCATCGCGACGCAGGACATGCACGGGGGCTTCGGCGGCGTCGTCCCTGAGGTCGCATCGCGGGCTCAGTTGGCGGTGATCGATCGAATCGTCGCCCAGGCGATCGACCAGGCGGCCATCCGCCTGAGCGACGTCGATGCGTTGGCGGTCACAGCGGGACCAGGCCTCATCGGCTCCCTCCTCGTGGGGCTCAACTGGGTGAAGGCTGCCGCCTATGCACTCGGGCGGCCGTTCATAGGCGTGCACCACATGGAGGCGCACCTCTTCGCCTCCGCGCTCGAGGACGAGGGAGCTCAGCCGCCGTTCGTCGCGCTGCTCGTGTCCGGCGGCCACACCCTGCTGCTCCATGCCGAGAGCTGGGGGCGCTACCGCTTGCTCGGGGGTACGCGGGACGACGCCGCCGGCGAAGCCTTCGATAAGGTGGCGCGACTGCTGGGACTGGGCTATCCTGGCGGCCCGGCGATCGAGCGTCTGGCCCGGGAGGGTGAGTCGACACGGCACCCTTTTCCCGTGTCCATGGTCCGTGCCGGCCAGCGCGAAGGTGGCGCGGACTACTTCGACATGTCCTTCAGCGGCCTGAAGACCGCGGTGCTGATGCGGGTGCGGGAGCTCGAAAAAACGGTCGCCCTTGAGGACGAGGTGCCGCACCTGGCGGCGGCGTTTCAGCACGCAGCCGTCCAGCAGCTCACCGAGAAAACGCTGCGCGCGGTCCGGGCTACAGGTTGCCGGCGAGTCGTTCTCGGAGGAGGCGTCGCCAGGAACGCGGCGCTGGCCGGTAGCATTCGGTCGCGGATGGAACCCGATGCTCTGGTGTTCGTGCCTTCGCCGAGATTGGCGACCGACAACGCGGCGATGGTGGCGCGGGCGGCATGTTTCCGGCTGGGGCGCGGCGAGCAGGACGGATACGACCTCAACGCGCGGGCGGATTTGCCGATGCCGGGCATCATCTGAGCGAAGTGCACGACAGGATGGAGAGGAACCGATAGATGTACCCGATACTCTTCGAGTTCAAGGGAATAGAAATCACGACATTCGGCCTGATGCTGGGACTCGGCTTCCTCGCCGCCGGCTGGATTGGCACCTTCCAGTTCGAGGACAATGGCTATGAGAAGGATGCCTCATGGACCGTCCTGATGGGCGCCTTGATCGGAGGTATCATCGGCGCGAAGCTCTATTACGCCTTCCTCAATTGGCCGGTCCTGGTCCGCGATCCACTCGGCACGCTCTTCTCGCGCGCCGGACTCGTCTGGTACGGTGGCCTCATCGGGGGCGCAATCGGGGTTATAATCGTCGCGCGCCGCGCGAAATTCCCGATCCCCATCGTCGCCGACGCAGGGGCTCTCATGCTGACCATAGGATATGCGGTCGGGCGTCTCGGTTGCTTCCTGGTGGGCGACGACTACGGGCGGCACACCGATAGCTGGGTTGGTGTCGCGTTCCCCAAGGGCTCGCCTCCCAGCACGGCCGGGAATCTGCGCGACAGCTTCGGCGTGAACGTGCCGGAAACGGTTCCAGATTGGGAGGTGCTGCGCGTGCACCCGACCCAGCTGTACGAGACGGCCATCATGATGATCGTCCTGGCGGTGCTCTGGCGACTGCGTCGCCACCCGCACCGGGCCGGCTGGTTGTTCATGCTCTACCTGGTACTCGCGGGCCTCGAGCGGGCGTTCGTCGAGATCTTCCGCGCCAAGGACGATCGATTCTTCGGACCGCTCACTATGGCCCAGGTGATTAGCCTGGTAATCATCGCGGCAGGCACTTACGGGCTCTTTGCGCTGAGGCGCGACCGGGGCGAACCGGCGCCGGCGGCGAGGTAACCTGCTCGGGAGGTAGGCACTCTTGGCGACGCTGCTCCACCTCTCAGATCTGCATTTCGGCAAGGCCTTCCGGCCGGACGTGGCGGAGGCGGTTGTCGAGCATGCCCGTGACCTCGTGCCGGATGTCGTGGTCGTTTCAGGCGACTTGACGCAGCGTGCTAAGGCGATCGAGTTCGAGTCGGCCGCGGAATACCTGGAACGCTTCGCTGCGCCTGTCGTGGTCACGCCGGGCAATCACGACGTTCCGTTTTACCGGTTCTGGGAACGGATCCTCTTCCCGTACGCCAACTACCACCGCTATATCTGCGATGAGCTCAACACGGTCACCGACGTGGCTGGGCTCCGCATCGTAGCCCTCAACTCGAGCAGGCGCGCGACGCTAACAAACGGCCGATTTCGTCGCTCGCAGCTCAACTTCGCCGGTCGGGCCTTCGATGGGGCGAACGAATCGCTCGCCCGGATCGTCGTCACGCACCACCACCTGGCGCCGCCGCCCGACTTCGTTGGTGGCAACGTGATGCCCTTAGCGCGGCGAGCGCTGCGGCGATTCACCGAGTATGAGGTCGATCTGGTTCTCGCCGGTCACATGCACCGCTCCTACATTGGCAGCTCGCTCGACTTCTTTCCAGGCGATCTGCGGCGCCGCGGGATCGCGATCGTCCAGTGCGGCACGACGACATCGAGCCGCGGTCGCGGCCGCGAGCGCTTCAAGAACACGTTCAACCTGATCAAGATCGACGACCACGAGATCCGCGTCGCACATCACGCTTGGGTCGGCGACCGCGCTCGATTCATGCCGATGAGCAAGCACGTCTTCCCGCGCGGGACCAAAGGTTACTTCGATGTCGCCAGCGGACCGGGAATCGGCTCCGAGCTCGGCTCGGTTGCCTGAGACACCCCGGCTGGGCTTACGCTTAGCGGCCGTCCTCGCCATCGCCGCCGGCTTACTGACTGCGGATCCTGCCGCAGCCCAGGAGAGCGCACGCGATACGCTTCCGGTCATTCGCAAAATCCGCTTCAGCGGCAACACTGCTTTCAGTGACGGTGAGATCGAGCGCGCCATAGCCACCCGCGATAGCGGCTGCAAATCGGTGCTGCTCAGCCCGCTCTGCTGGATCGGCTGGGACGCGTTCATACGCACGGAGCACCTCGACCCGCGGGAGCTCAGAACCGACATCGCCCGGATAAGGGTCTTTTACTACCGGCGCGGTTTTCGGAACGCCGATGTCGATACTACGGTTATCCGCCAGAACGACTTCGTGGACATTGCCTTCCGGATCGACGAGGGCGAGCCGGTCATTGTGCGCGACCTGCAGGTTCACGGGCTCGATGATGTCGGCGCCGCCGAGGCCGTCGTTTCCGATCTCGACCTGAAGCCGGAGCGACCCTTCAGCGAGGTGGACCTCACGGCATCGCGGGAACGAATCGAGCGAGAGCTTCGAAGGCGTGGATATGCGGATGCTGTTGTGCTTGTCGAGGCGACCATT
>JBDHKT010000096.1:0-6725 GCA_039586255.1 Gemmatimonadota bacterium
ACCGGTCATCCGGTGGCGGAAGATGGTGAAGACGGGCCAGGACTCGAGTACCAGCACCGCCGCCACGAGCGTGATCGAAGACATCATGAAGAGAAGCCCGCCGATACTGGTGGGGATCTGCGCCATGTTCTCCGTATCGAACTGAGGAAAGACGGTGCCGTATGCCAAGGCCATGGCGGCGAGCGCGAAGCTAATGCCGGTGATCGTCACTACAGACAGCGCCATCATCGCCGGACTCACCTTCAGCAGCAGGTTCGTACCGACGGTGAGTGCGATCGCCATCAGCAACAGCGGTGCCGTGCCCACCCAGTACTTGCTCCACAGAAGGTCCCGTGCCTTCAGCGGGCTGGAACGCAGCAGCCAGAGCGTCCGTCCTTCCAGGCTCAGGCCGGGCAGCACGAAACGAGCGGCAATTGCGGATAGAACGAAGCCTGCCAGTCCTACGTTCACGTAGGAGACCATATGGGCGAAGTAGTAGCTCACACCCTCGGAATAGATGGGCAGTGCTCTGATGTTGTAGATGTATACGACGACGAGTACGGCGAGCAGAATGAGCTGCGACCATTGCGTGGCGTCGCGAAAGAAGATGCGAATGTCCTTCAGCATGAGCTCGGCGCGACTGCTGCCGAACCGCCGGAACAGGAAGCGGACCCTTCTACCGAAGCGGCGGCCGGCGGTGTGCTTCTGCGCACCCTCCTGCGAGCGGGTGAATGCGCGCGGGTAGAAGTGATGGTGAAAGGCGGCGCCGAGGACGACCACGGCCAAGGCGGTGCTCCACAGCAACACTAGGCTGAAGGGGTCGAACCGATGCCGCACGACACCCATGATGGCTTCCGTGGCCCACTCGCTGGGCAGCCAGGGCGACGTCGGCCCCCTGAGCACGGCCATGAACTCACCCAGGTTACGGAAGCCCTCGGGCCTCGCCAGGCTCTCAGGCCGCAGCAGTCTGATCAGGAGCACCACACCGCCAGCGGCGGCGATCGTGATCACGCCGAAGATGTCCTTCGCCCGGCGCGCCGGGAACACCCTGACGAGGACCAGAGTCACGAATGATCCCACCGCTGCAATGATGAGGAAGAACGGGATCAACGAAGCGAGCGACACTAGGAACAGAGCAAGGCCGCCACCGTAGACCCGGGCATAGGCGAAGAGAATCGGAACGCACATCAGGGCGACCATCCAGCTCGAGTGGACGGTCGTCTCGGTCAGCTTCGTCAGGTATACCTGCTCCCACTCAGAGGGCGCGGACATCAGCAACTCGAGGTCCTTCGATAGGAAGAACGTCGAGAGTGCCGTGATGACGTTGGAGAGGAGCAAGACGCCCAGGAACGTCAGCAGGATGAGACCGAGCAGCTTCGCGGCCAGCAGGTCGCCGATATCCTCGACGCCCTGGAAGTAGCGGAGGATGCGGTAGATGACGCCGTATGCTACGAGCCAGAAGACGGCGCCAACGACGGCGAACGTCGCCGTCTTGCCGCCGCCCGAACCCTGGGTCTTGAGGCGCCGCAGCGCCGTGAGGCGCTTCGGGCTCAGAATGTGCCAGAACCCGCCCGGCCTCGGACTCACGAGCCCAGCACCTCCAGCAGTTCCTGGACCTCGTGTCCGCCCGTAAGCTTGAGGAAGATCTCTTCGAGACCGGCGTCACCGGCTTGGGCATCGCGGCGCAGGTCGTCCATCGTCCCTTCAGCGCAGATCTGGCCGTTCTGGATGATGGCTATGCGGTCGCAGAGCGCCTCCGCTACTTCGAGCGTATGGGTCGACATCAACACCGTGCCGCCCCGCTCGACGAAACCTCGGAAGATGTCCTTCAATAGTCGCGCCGCCTTTGGGTCGAGGCCGACGAGCGGCTCGTCGACTACGATCACATCGGGCCGGTGGATCAGTGCGGACGAGATGATGAGCTTCTGTCGCATCCCGTGGCTGTACGCCTCGAGCAGCTCGTCGCGCCAATCTGTTAGCCCCCAAACGTTGAGCAGTTCGTCGATCCTTCGCTCCACATCGGTCCCGTTCTGGCCGTAGAGGCCGGCCACGAACCTCAGGAACTCGCTGCCGGTGAGCTTCTCGTAGATGAAGGGGCGATCCGGGATGAACCCGAGCCGGCTCTTGGCACGCTCCGGGTCCTGCTGCACATCATAGCCCCCCACGAGCACCGTCCCATCGGTCGGCTGGAGAATGCCGGCGATGATCCGGAGCGCGGTCGTCTTGCCCGCTCCGTTCGGCCCCAGCAGGCCATAGAGGACGCCTCGGGGAATCGTCAAATCGAGGTCCGTCAACGCGGCGAAGTCGCCGTATTTTTTGGTCAGGTTCTTTAGCTGAATCACCTTTCCTCCACAGACACCACGTCCAGCTGCAGCAGTCCGATCAGCCGAACCAACTCGACCTGCCGAGCCAGACCGCCAACCACGAACCGAAGGTGAGAGGCATCGGCGGGGAACTGGCCTAGCGTCGGGTCGACCGGAACCCAGCGATCAAGCCAGACTTCCGGCCACGCGTGATAGTAGAACCGGTCGCGTACGTAGACGAGACCAGCGGCGGTCCGTGCCGGGAGTCCCGCAGAGCGCGCCAGGGCGACGTAGAGGACGGTGTGCTCGTTGCAGTCCCCGCGCCGCATGTCAAGCACCTGCCGGGCGCTTGGCACGCTCAGCGTGATCTCCTTTTCCAGACTGTCATACACCCAGCGCGTCAGGCGTTCCGCAGCGCGCAGCGGATCGGTCTCACCCGCCAACACGTCCTCTACCGTGCGCCGGATCTGGGGGTCGTCGACCTGGATGAGCGGCGTCGGTCTGAGCTGGTCGCCCCAATCGTCGCGCTCCGCCGGCAGCCGGTAGCTCACGCTCGACGGCATCGACTCCGCGTCGACGACCAACGTGTCTCCATTCAGGCGCTGGCGCTCGCCTTCCAGATCGAAGCCCTCGAGATCGACGTTTCCGAGCCGAACCGTCAGTCCGGCGATGCGGTCACCACTAGGCAGCTGCGCACCGACCGAGATGGCGGTCTGCTCTATGATGTCCGTCGGCTGCAGTGCCGCCGGGACGGTGCCGCTCTCCTCGAGCTCGCGATAGGCGTTCCAGGCAAACTCGAACGCCGTTCGCTCTATGGTATACCCCATCGGGCTGGTCGCCTTAACGACCATGCCGTCCGGGTCAAGCCAAGACTCGAGCTCGACGCCTCCGAATTCCTGCCTGACATGCCAGGTCGGGACCGTGTCCTCTGTCTGAACGACATAGCCACCGGTCGACGCATCGAAGTCGACGCTGTCGGCGAAGACCATCGTCTCCTGGCCGAGGACTTCGATCGTCACCCGCTGGGTTTCCATGATACTGGGATCGAACACATCGAAGGCGTATCTCGAGCCCGGCCGCGGGTCCTCGCTGAGCACGAAATGAATCGGCATAACCTGCGGCAGGACAACTGGGCCGTCGGTGGGCACGGAGAGGCTCTGCCGATCGCCGCCGGCATCGATCTCCAGCTCGAGCAGCGTGTCACCGTTCATGGCGCCGACGACCCCGAAATCGCCGAAGTCCGAACGCAGGTTGAACCTGAAGTCCTCGAGCTGGAGCATCTTGTTCAGCTTGATCTCCGTGCGGGCGCTGGCCGGCGCCTGGCTCCCGAGCGCGGTGATCCGCAGCCGCATCGCGTCTTCGAGCACGAACCCGTCCGTCAACGTGTCGATCCTGGAGGAGGCGTACCCGATGGTCGCTCCGCCCAACTTGATCGAATAGAAGGCGGCGGTCGGCATGAGGTTGGCGGAGGCTTCGGCGAGGCGGACTTCGACCGACCGGAAGTACTCGCGCCGCACGTGCCAGGCGAGCACTACGACCCATACGACGAGGATCGCGCCCCCAATCAGGTGACGCCGCCGTCGCCTGTTCACCATCCCCCCAACTCCTCCGCTTTGCGGTACATGGCCTGCGCCAGGGTCGGTTGTCCCTTCCTATCGTGAAGGATGCCGAGCGTGTAGTAGGCTCGCGGGCTCGGATTCAGCTCGACCGAGCGTTCCAAGGCGGCGATCGCCTCGTCGACCTGGTTCAAGCGGTTCAATGCCTCCCCCAGATAGAGGTACGCGCTGGCGCGGTCGGGATCGAGCTCCGCGGCACTGCGCAGCTCGTCGGCCGCCTGCGCGTACAGCCCTTTCTTGAAGTAGACCAGCCCCAAATTCTCCCTCGCATCAGCGTTTTGGGGATCGCTGTGCAACGCCTTGGCCAGTTTGGCCTCGGCCTCGCCGTACCTGCCCAGCGACGCCAGAACGGCGGCGATATTGCACTGGAGGCGAACGTCGTCGGGATCCAGCTCCTCGGCCGCCCGGTATTCGGCCAGTGCTCGCTCGTAGTCACCCAGCTGGTCATACAGCACCCCAAGGTTGTTGTGCGCCCTGAGGTGCTTCGGGTCGAGGGCGAGCAACTCTCTGTAGACGCCGACGGCTTCCTCCAGGGCACCGTCCTGGCTCAGCTGCTTTGCCCGGCGATAGAGCTCTTCGCCCTTCGCCCGCGCCTTGTCGGGCTCAGACATCAGCCACGCTCCGTCTCGGCGTTGACCCAATCGAGGTACGCCTGCAGCCCACCGCTGATGTCGGCGGCTATGACCTCGGGGACCTCGTATGGGTGCAACCCGCGCACGCGCTCCGTCACGGCGTCGATGTCTGTACGGCGCGCCTTGAGGAGCATCAACACCTCGTCCGCTGTCTGCACTTCCCCCTCCCACCAGTACAGGGACCGCAGGCCGGGCACGATGTTGACACAGGCCACGAGACGCTCCTCGAGCAGCTTCCGCGCAAGCGCCTCGGCGCACTGGGCGTCGGGAGCTGTTACAAAGAAGACGACGAAGTTGTTCCGATCAGGCATGCTCAGACAGGGTTATCACCAGTCGTGGCGCCAGAAAGCGCGGCGGGACTTCGGGGGGATCCAAACACCTGTTGGGCAATCTATTAGGGCGCCGACTCGCTGTCCACCGGAAGCGGCGGTTCACCGCCTACCGATCGCTCGCCTCCTCGGCGTAGAGCGGCTCGATGAGCTCCCAGTATTTCTCCTCGATAATCCGCCTCTTCACCTTGAGGGTCGGAGTGATCTCGCCCGCATCGATGCTCAGTTCACGAGGTAAGAGCGCGATCTTCTTCGGTCGTTCGAACCTGGCGAGATCGGCCAACAAGCCGAGCAATTCGCTCTCCATGAAGTCGATGACCCGCTGATCGCGGACGAGCGCCTCATGACTGTCGAACTTGAAGCCCTGCGAGCCGGCCCAGCTCTCGAGCGCCGCGAAATCGGGTACGACCACGAGAATTGGGAATCTGCGGCGGTCGCCCAGCATGACCACCTGGCTGACGTAGGGGCTGGCCTTAGCCTGGCCCTCGATAGGCTGGGGAGCGATGTTCTTGCCGCCGGCGGTGACGATTAGATCCTTCTTGCGATCGGTGATCTTCAAGTAACCGTCGTCGCTCAGTTCACCTATATCGCCGGTGTGGAACCAGCTATCCGGGTCGATCGCCGCGGCCGTCGCCTCGGGCATCTTGTAGTAGCCCTTCATCACGTGCGGGCCCCGGGTGAGCACCTCCCCATCTTCGGCGATCGCCGCCTCTACACCGGGTATCGGCTGGCCGACCGTCCCGGGTCTTATTCTCTCCTGCCGGTTGAGGGCGATCACCGGCGAAGTCTCCGTCAGGCCGTACCCCTCGACTATCGGCAGGCCGGCCGAGAGGAAGAAACGGGCCAGGGTCGGGCTCAAAGGCGCGCCGCCGGAGACGAAGAACCTGATGCGGCCGCCGACGCCTTTACGCAGCTTCGAGAACACCAATCGATCCGCTATCCCGTACTGCAGGGCGAGGAGCAGACCCACGCGCTTGCCCTCCAACTTGCGTTCCAGACGCCTACCCGCCACATCGATCGCCCAACTGAGAATGTTCTGGTGGGCCGGCCCACCCTTTCGTGCCTCTTCCTCGACCTGTGCGTACATCCGCTCGTAGAAGCGTGGCACCATTGTCATCAACGTAGGCCGCAACTCGAGGAGGTTGCCACCAACGGTGGCAAGCGATTCGGCGTAGCAGACCGTGGCGCCGGCGGAGAACATCGTATAGTTGCCCGCCATGCGCTCGAAGACATGACACAGAGGCAGAGCGCTCAGCGAAATGTCGGCCGGGCCGATCTTCAACGCCTCCAGAGTCGACCGGACGTTGGAGAACAAGTTGTTGTGAGTCAGCATGACGCCCTTCGGCTGACCCGTGGTGCCCGATGTGTAGAGGACGGTCAACGTGTCGTGGGGATCGGTTTCGAGAGAGCGCGCTCGGTACTCATCGTCGGGAACCTCGCCAACCCGCTCATCACCCAGCTCGAGCAGTTGGCTGAACATCCGCACGCCCGACGTGCGGCCCACATTCTCATCGTAGACGATGATGTGTTCCAGTGATGGGACATCCGCCTTCGCCTCGCGTACCTTCGCCAGCTGCTCTTCCGTCGAGACGAAGACCACCGTCGCCTCGCTGTCGCGAAGCATATAACAGATCTGGTCGACGGGAAGGCTCGGGTAGAGCGGCACGCTGATGGTCCGGCTCATCACGCACCCGAAATCAGTAAGAAGCCACTCCGGTCGATTCTCCGACACGATGGCCACTCGATCGCCCGACTCGACGCCGAGAGCCACGAGTCCCAAAGCGACGCGCTTGACGTCGTCGTAGATCTGCTGGTGTGATATATCGTGCCAGGTGCCGGCCTGCTTGTACCTCAGAGCATTGGGCT
>JBDHKT010000097.1:0-12631 GCA_039586255.1 Gemmatimonadota bacterium
GTCAAAGGTCGCGGAAAACGGACGGGTGACGGGACAGCTTCGACCTGGGCGCGAGGAGATAGTCCGGGTGTTTGCCTGCAGGGTCGGCCACGATCGCGCTTCTGCGGGTCGCTCCGGCGCCAGTGAATTGGAAGTAGGCGTAGTCCCTCTGGTCGAAGAATGCGTTGAGGCGGCTGGCCGCGTCCTGGAGCAGTACTTCGCAGATGATAAGGGGCTCGTCACGGGTCACGACCCACGACGCGCCTTCGAGTACCTCAGGCTCGGTCGTCTCTGTATCGATTTTCATCAGGTCGACGCGCTCGATCCCACGGCTGCGCACGAAGGTGTCGAGGCTGACAGTGGGAACGCGAATCGTCTTGCGCGCCTCGCGGAACCCACGTCTGAGTGAGGAACTGGACGGCAGACCCGCGTACGGGATGTAGAGGCTGGCCTTGCCATCCCGGTCAGCGACCGCCGAGCGCACGACCTCGACGTTCGACAGCCCGTTGAGCCGTACATTCTCCTCCAGGACGTCGGCGATGTCCGGCATCGGCTCGAACGCGTAGACCCGCCGATCGCGATCGTGCAGTCCCGCCAGGATTGAGTAGAGCCCGACGTAGGCTCCCACATCCATCACCGTCCCGCAGTCGCCCAACAAGTTGAGGTAGGTGCGAACGGCAGTCTCCTCATAGCCGCGCGCGCCACGCCAATAGAGCGGCATGGCCACCAGGTCGAACCCGTGGATCGAAAGCCTGAACGTCGGGCTGCCGGGAATCACGATGGGCAGTTCGCCCACCAGCGGTATGCGATAGAGAAATCGGTCCGGGAGCAGTCGCCTGAACGGCCGCAGCGCACCGCGGATCACACGGTTCAGCGGCCGAGTGTAAACCAGGGACCTCAAGGACTTGCGGGCCGCACCGAGCAAATTGAGGCTGACGTCCGCCATCCTATCAAAGCGGGAGACGGGACTCGAACCCGCGACCCTCAGCTTGGAAGGCTGATGCTCTGGCCAACTGAGCTACTCCCGCTTTTCGGTAGCCGGTGATCGGTAGCCAGTGGCCGGTAAGTTCGAACGCTCCAAGTTCCAAGTTACCGGCCACCGGCCACCGTCTACCGGCCACCGACCATGGGGCGGGAGGGACTCGAACCCCCGACCTCTGCGATGTGAGCGCAGCGCTCTAACCAGCTGAGCTACCGCCCCATTTCAGAGCGGGAGACGGGGGTCGAACCCGCGACCTCGAGCTTGGGAAGCTCGCGCTCTGCCAACTGAGCTACTCCCGCGTTTCGCCCGGCGCCGATGTGCCAAGCCGGGCCATAAATACTGTTCGGCAGCCTGCCCGATGACAAGGGCTGAGGGCAGTAGGCGGTGGGCGGTGCGGCGGTGGCCGGTACGTTGGAACGTTCAAAGATCCAAGTTGCCGGCTACCGGCCACGGGCCACCGGCCCGCCGTCTACCGCTCACCGGCTACCGGTATCTCGTGCCTTCCGAAGTTTTGCTTCGAGGCGTCGACGACCACGACGTCGACGGTCAGGTCTTTGCCCCGCGCGTCCTGTGGCACCGCCAGCGTACCACTGAACATGCTGGGCTGGCCGGCATAGCGGAGCAAGGCGTCCGCCACGACCTGGCCGTCGGCCAGCAGGTGCGCGACCACCGTCTTCGCGCTGGCGTCCCAGAGTCCGCCTGGCTCGATGGTGCAGCCGCACATCCCGCGGACGCGGGCGCGCACATCGAACTCGTCGGCCACCGGCGTCAGCGGCTCGGGGCTGAGGATCTCGACGATGAAGCCGTGGAGCTCGAGGATGACGCCGTCGCCTTCAACATGCTGCCCCGGCACGACGAGCATCTGCTTGCTGGCGGTCTGGATGGCCTGGGGGTAGCCCAGCGGGCCGGCCGCCGCGATGACCACGACGGTCGGCTCGGAGATCTCAAGCTCGGCGAGGAAGCCGGCGGCCCCCTCGCTATCGTAGACCGTCATGTCCCGGGCGCGCGGCGTGCGCATGATGAGCTGCGTGTCACCGGTGCCGCCCTCCTGCAGCCCCTCGGCAAGGAACTCGCCGGTCGCGGCGTCGACGACGGTCACCCGCGCGCCGCCCACCCCGCTGCCGATGATCTTCGCGTCACGGGCGACCACGCGGACCATGATGCGGGTTGGGGTTTGGGCCCCCGCGTCGGCAACACCCGTGGCTAGTGCGATGAGCAGAGCGATTGCAGAGTTCAGTTTTCTCATTCAGCCTCCGTCACCGGTAACCGGTGGCCGCTAAGGTCGAACACTCGAAGTTCCAGATTACCGGCTACCGGTTACTGGCTACCGCCCACCGCCGCACCGTCTACCGTCTACCGTCTACCACCTGATCAAAGCAGCACCCCAGGTGAAACCCGAGCCGAACGCCGTCAAACACACCAGACTCCCGCGCTTGATCCGCCCGTCCTCCACCGCCTCGTGCAACGCGATGGGGATGCTCGCCGCCGTCGTGTTCCCGTACTTGTGGATGTTGCTGATCACTTTCTCGTCGGGAAGGCCCAGCGACTTCTGCACCGCCTGGGTGATCCGCTGGTTCGCCTGGTGCGGGATCACGTAGTCGATGTCGGCCAGGCTGAGCCCAACCTGCTCCAGCGCTTCCTTCACCGCCGCCGGCATCTTAACCGCGGCGTGCTTGAACACCTCGCGCCCCTCCATCACCGGCCGCGTCAGACCCTTCTCGATCTGCTCGGCCACCAGCCAGGGCTTGTAGCGCGAGCCCGGCGCCTCCATCCACAGCTTCTCGGCGTGCCGTCCGTCGGCATGGATGTTCACCGACAGAACGCCCCGATCGCCATCCTCCGTCGGCCCCAGAATCGCCGCGCCCGCTCCGTCGCCGAACAGCACCGCCGTGTCCCGACCCGCCGTGGACAGTATCAGCCCCGTCGACTGAACCTCCGTACCCACCAGCAGTATCCGCTTGTAGACGCCCGCCCGGATCCAAGCGTCGGCGATCGAAAGCCCGTAGATGAAGCCGCTGCACTGGTTCCGCACGTCCAGGCAGGGGACGTTCTTGATGCCCAGCTTCCGCTGCAGGAAGACGCCCGAGCCCGGGAAGTAGACGTCGGGGCTCAGCGTCGCCACGATGATGCAGTCCAGATCACCGGCCTCCAGACCCGCACCCGCCAGCGCCCGCTCCGCCGCCTCCTTCGCCAGGTCCGAGCTTCCCGTCCCGCCCTCCACCCAGCGGCGCTCGGCGATCCCCGAGCGCTGGAGGATCCACTCGTCGCTGGTGTCCATCCACTCGGTGAGATCTTCGTTAGTTATCACACGTTCGGGCACATAGTAACCCGTCGAGACCACCTCTGATCGTAGCATAGCTTACCGTAACAAGGGTCAATCTGCGCTCGCCACTCGCGTGGAGTGGACCGACGTGATAATCTACGGCGTTCCTGACGTCTTGACGACTGGGAGGGAGGACCCGTTGGCCAAGGCCAAGAAGAGTAGCGCGAAAAAGAAGCGTTCCGGGACCAAGAAGACTTCTGGCGGCGCGGCGAAGAAGGCCAAGGCCAAGCCGAAGCCTAAGGCCAAGGCGGCTGCCAAGAGCAAGCCCAGAGCGAAGGCCAAGGTGGCCCCCCGGGCCAAGGCGGCCCCCCGGGCCAAGGCGGCCCCCCGGGCCAAAGCGACCCCGAAAGCAAAGGCCGCGAAGGGCGAGGTTACGGCGCGGGCGGTTCAGGAAGCGGTGGACCGCGGCCGGGATTGGCTGGGCGAGCGGCGCGACTATTTCGGGTATCTGGCGCGGCGTGACAGCGGACGCGGGGCGCCGGAGCTGGCGTGGCACCTGCGGGGCGACCTACGGGCGAAGCAGGGCCCGGACGGGAGCTGGGAGGAAGGCGGCGACCTGGCGGTGACGGTGGAGTCGCTGTGGCGGCTGCTGGACCTGGGTGTAGCGGGCGACGCTCCGGTGGTGGACAAGGCTCTGGACTGGCTGTACGGGCGGCGCGACCAGGACGGCGCCTACGGCTCGGGCTGCACGCCGGCGCGTCACGAGGGGCGGGTCTGCGAGCACTTCATCAGCGGGTTCTTCAGCCCCGGCCCGTCGGAAGAGCCCCAGGAGCTGACGTTGAGCAACGGGCAGAGCGTGACCTCGGACGCCGGGGCGCGGTTGCTGATGTCGGAGCGGGCGTTGCGCTCGGCGCTGCGGGCGCGTCCGGCCGATCCGCGGGCGAACGCGTCGATATTGGGTCTGCGCGGTCTGCCGCTCTACCTGGAGTACGGCGGCCAACACACGCCGGCCGTCCTGGTCGGCGCGCTGCAGGCGCTGGCGTGGCAGGACGGGGCGCGGTGTGCAGAGCTGGAGGCGGGCCTCGAGTCGCTGGCGGGCGCGCAGGAGAAGGAGGGCGACTGGCCGAACGTGGAGTTGTTCTTCGTTCTCGAGGCGCTCTTGGAGATAAAACACCCGGCCACCGACCATATGCTGCGGCGGGCGGCGCCGCGGCTGCTCGAGACGCAGCACAAGTACGGCGCTTGGGGCCGGCGTCACCTGGGAGCGCAGACCTGGATCGCGGTGCAGGTGCTGGAGCGGATTCTGGGGGCGATGCGGCGCGCGAGATGAGGGGCTTCGGGGCCCTGGAAACCCTTGACGTCCAACCACCCTAATCTTAGTCTCAGCCCGACTTTCTAGGGCACATCGCAGCTCACGACCGGGAGGACGATGCTCACCCCGCGCAGAGCGTTGATGATCAGTCTGTCGGGAGTGGCCGGCGTGGCGCTGTTGGCATTCGTCTCCCAAGTCCGACGCCCGGACGCCGGAGGGCCGGTCCCCGCGGCCGCCGCCGTGGCCCAGGGCGCACAATTCTCGCTCGACCCGGACACGCTGATCGGTTGGGGCAGAGGCCCTGTGCAGCCGATCTTCTTCAGCCACCGCCGCCACGCCGGTGTCTACGAGGTCGAGTGCCTTTACTGCCATTCGAACACCGACATCTCGCCCTGGGCATCGATGCCGCCGCTGGAGCTCTGCCTGGGCTGTCACCGGGTGGTGAAGGCGGCCAGCTCGGAGATCGCGAAGCTGCGCGGCTACGCGGAGCGCGGCGAACCGATCCCCTGGGAACGGGTCTACAAGGTCGCCGACTTCGTTCAATTCAATCACGGGCGACACGTGCGGGCCGAGGTCGAATGCCAGGAGTGCCACGGCGAGGCGCAGGAGCACGACGTGCTCTGGCAGTGGTCACCGCTGACCATGGGCTGGTGCCTGGCGTGTCACAAGGAGCCGGGTGACGACGAGGCCAAGCTGGCGGAAGCGGCGCGCAACGCGGCCCGCTACGGCGGGGAAGGCCGCGAGTCACACGGCCTCTACCCGAGATCGATCGACTCGCAGTACGGCGTGTTGAAGGGTCCGATCGATTGCGCGGCCTGCCACTACTAAAGGGAAGCGGGAACTTCACCAGATGTCGGAGATCAAACGTCGCGACTTCCTGAAGGTCCTCGGGCTGACCGGTGCGGGCACCGGCCTGGTGGGCTGCGCGCAGGAGCCGGCGAAGAAGTTGATCCCCTACCTGGTGCAGCCGGAGGAGATCGTACCCGGGGTCCCGACCTGGTACGCCAGCGCCTGTCGCGAGTGTCCGGCGGGCTGCGGCGTTCACGTCAAGGTCCGTGAAGGCCGGCCGATCAAGGTGGAGGGCAATCCCGATCACCCGGTGAACGCGGGCCGTCTGTGCGCGCGCGGACAGGCAGCGCTCCAAGGGCTCTACAACCCCGACCGCATCACCTCCCCAATGCGGCGCGTCGCGGGGACAAGCGAGTTCGAGCCGATCGACTGGGATGAGGCGGAGTCTATTCTGGCGGGCATGCTGCGGACTATGCGCAGCGAGGGCCGCTCGGACTGGCTCTACCTGATCACCGATGGAGCGGCGGGTACACTCGACCGCCTGTTCGACAGGTGGATGGGCGCCGTCGGGTCGCCGAACCGGTTGATCCACGAGAGCTTCGACGTGGAGCCGCTGCGCGAGGCGAATCGCCTGACCTTCGGCGTGGCCGAGATCCCGCGCTACGAGATCGACGGAGCGGAGTTGGTCGTCTCGTTCGGCGCCGGCTTCCTCGAGACCTGGATTTCGCCGGTCCAGTACGCGCGAGGCTTCTCCGCATCCCAGACCTTCCGCGACGGGCGAGCAGGCCGCTTCATCCACATCGGCCCGCGCCTCTCGCTCACCGGCTCGAACGCCGACGAGTGGGTCGCGGCGAGCCCGACCGGCGCCATGTTGATAGCGCTGGCGATGGCTCGGGTCCTGGTGGCGGAGGGTCGGGCCGGCGCCCGAGGCGCGGCGGTGCGGCCGCTGGTCGAGCCCTTCACGCCGGAGCGCGTGGCCGAGGCGGCTCGCCTCGAGCCGCAGAGGATCGAGCGGCTGGCTCACGAGTTCGCCGACGCGCCCTCGAGCATCGCGCTCCCACCCGGAATCGAAGGGACGGACCGCAACGCCACGGCGGCGCACGTCGCGGTGAACCTGCTGAACTACGCGGCGGGCAACGTGGGCCGCACAGTGCGCTTCGGTCCCAACCTGGTGCGGCGACGTGCGGCTCGGGTGGCGCGCCTGCAGGAGATGGTGGAGACGATGCGGGGCGGCGGCGTGCAGATGCTGCTGGTGCACGGGACCGACCCGGTCCACACGACGCCGCCGGCGCTGGGCTTCGCCGAGGCGTTGGCCAGCATCGACATGGTGGTCAGCTTCTCCAGCTACATGGACGAGACGGCGGCGCGCGCTATCTTCGACACGAAGAGCACCGGCGATCTGCTGCTGTCGCTGACGACGCGCCTGGGTGGTGACGTGGCCGGCAGCTTCGACTGGCCGGACTACCCCGCCTATCTGCGCGACGCCTGGCAGGACGTGCAGCGCGAGTTCGCACCGGGTTCCGATTTCGAGGAGTTCTGGCACAGCGCGCTCTCGAACGGCGGCGTCTGGCGCCGGCCCGCTACGCAGCCGGTGACGCTCAGTGCAGCGGTCGCCGGGGTCAACTTCGACGAGCCGACGCTGGACGGCGATGCGAGCATGCCCTACACGCTGCTGGCCTACCCGTCGCCGGTCCTCTACGACGGGCGCACCAGGAGCTCCCCGACCCCGTCACCAAGATCGTCTGGAACTCGTGGATCGAGATGCACCCCGCCGTCGCCGAGCGTCTGGGCGTGAGCACCGGCGACCTCGTCGCCGTCAGCTCGCCGCACGGACAGCTCGAGGCGCCGGCGTTCGTCTACCACGGCGTCCGGCCCGACACGGTGGCCATACCCATCGGCCAGGGCCACGAGCATTTTGGCCGCTGGGCCCGGGGCCGTGGCGTGAACCCGCTGGCGCTGCTACCCGCGGCGGCGGACGAGGCCTCCGGCGCTACCGCCTGGCTCACGACGCAGGTCGCGCTGGCAGTCACCGGCGAACGCGTCACCCTGGTCAGCACCCAGGGCTCGCACGACGACCTGGGCCGTGAGATCGCCGAGGTCGTGAGCGTCGGTGCCGCGGCCGAGGCGGAGGAGCAGGCGCGGCAAGCGATAGCGGACGAGCCGGGTGCGCTGGTCGAAGCCGCCGAGGACGCCGACCCCAAGAGCCCCTACCGCTGGGGCATGGCGATCGATCTCTCCAGTTGCATCGGCTGCTCGGCCTGCGTCACGGCCTGCTACGCCGAGAACAACATCCCGGTCGTCGGCGCCGAGCTCTGCGCCCAGGGCCGCGAGATGGCCTGGCTGCGGGTCGAGAGCTACTACGAGCACCTCTCGGAAGGCGAGCACGGGAACGGTCACGTCGACGCGCAGGCGGCCGAGGACGAATCGGCGGTGCCGCACGTCGTGCACTTGCCGGCGATGTGCCAGCACTGCGGCAACGCGCCCTGCGAGCCGGTCTGCCCGGTCTACGCGACGTACCACAACCCGGAAGGCCTCAACATCCAGGTCTACAACCGTTGCGTCGGCACCCGCTACTGCTCGAACAATTGCCCGTACAAGGCCCGGCGCTTCGAGTGGTTCGACTACGACTTCCCCTTCCCGCTCAACCTGCAGCTCAACCCGGATGTGACGGTGCGGGAGAAAGGCGTGATGGAGAAGTGCACGTTCTGCGTGCAGCGCATCATGAAGGCGCGAAACGATGCGAACGCCGAGGGCCGCGATGTGAGTGACGGCGAGGTCACCACCGCCTGCGCGCAGACTTGTCCGGCGGAAGCGATCGCCTTCGGAAACCTCAGGGACCCCAACAGCCGCGTCTCGCGCCTGGCCCGCGCCGGCCGCGCTTACCACATGCTCGGGGAACTCAACACTCGACCCGCGGTCACCTATCTGAAAGCGGTGTCCCGCGGCAGCGAGGAGGGATAGATGGCGGGCGTCGCAGGGCCGACGCGCACACCTTTCGCGAGGGTAAGCCGCGACATCATCGGGGCGCTCTGGGACTCAGACCTGCGCTACCGGATGATGATGCTCATCCTGCTGGCGGTGATCGGCTGGGCGGGCGTCGCCTGGATCTATCAGATTAAGTACGGCATGGGAACGGCCGGCATCACCCACCCGGTGATGTGGGGCGTCTACATCACGAACTTCGTCTTCTGGGTCGGCATCGCGCACTCCGGCACGCTGATCTCGGCGATCCTCTACCTGCTGCGCTCCGGCTGGCGCACGACGATCAACCGCGCCGCGGAGGCGATGACGATCTTCGCCGTGATGACGGCGGGACTCTTCCCGCTCATCCACCTGGGGCGCGTCTGGTACTTCTATTTCCTGGCGCCCTATCCCAACCAGCGGCTGCTGTGGCCGAACTTCCGGTCGCCGCTGATCTGGGACTTCTTCGCGATCAGCACCTACTTCACGATCAGTCTCCTGTTCTGGTACTCGGGACTGATCCCCGACCTGGCGACGATCCGCGACAAGCTGAAGGGCGCCCACGGACTCTGGGGCCGCTTCAAGGAGAAACTCTACGGCTACCTGTCGCTGGGCTGGGCTGGGACCGACACGCAGTGGCGGCACTACCGGCGCGCCTACCTATACATGGCGGCGATCGCCACCCCGCTGGTCCTCTCGGTACACAGCGTCGTCTCGTGGGACTTCGCCATGGCGATCACGCCGGGCTGGCACTCGACGATCTTCGCGCCGTACTTCGTCGCCGGCGCGATCTTCTCGGGGATAGCGATGGTCATCACGCTGTCGGTGCCGTTCCGCTGGGCGCTCGGCCTCGAGGACTACATCACCGAGTATCACTACGACAACATGGGGAAGCTGCTGTTGCTGACTTCCCTGATCGTCGGCTACGCCTATATAGCCGAGTACTTCATGGCGTGGTACTCGGGCGACCCGGTCGAGTGGGAGTCCTTCCGCTGGCGCGCGCTGGGCGACTACATGGGGCCGTTCGTGATCATGATGACCTGCAACGTGATCATCCCGCTACTCTGCTTCTGGCGGAAGATCCGGCGCAACATTGCGGCGCTGTTCGTCATCTCGATCTTCGTGAACATCGGGATGTGGTACGAGCGATTCGTGATCATCGTGACGTCGCTGGCCCACGAGTACAGCCCCGGCGCCTGGGGCCTCTACAAGCCGTCGTGGGTCGAGCTCTCGATCACCGCCGGCAGCTTCGCCTGGTTCCTGTTCTGGTTCATGCTGTTCGCCAAGACGCTGCCCGCCATCTCGATCACCGAGGTCAAGGAATCGATCGCGGAAGGCGTCTGGAGTCCGGGCGACAAGAAGGAAGAAGCGTGATGGCAGCGCGCGAGACCGTAACGGCGATCTACGACGACATCCACACGGTGGTCGGCGCCGTGCGCTCGATTCGCGAGGAAGGCTACGAGGATGTGTCGGTCTTCGGGCCGATCATGGAGGCCGAGCTGGAAGACGCCATCGGTAAGCCGCCCAGCCCGGTGCGGCGCTATGCGCTCATCGGTGGACTGACCGGCTGCATCAGCGGCTTCGCCCTGACGACCTGGTCCTCGTATTACTACCCGCTGGTCGTCGGCGGAAAGGCCCTGGCTTCGATACCCGCCTACGTGGTCATCGCGTTCGAGATGACGATCCTGTTCGCAGGGATCTCGGCGCTGATCGGCATGCTGATCCACAATCGGATGCCGACGCTCACGCTGCACGCGGCCCATCAACCAGGCTATACCGACGACCAGTTCGGCGTCCGCGTCGTCTGCGAGCCCAGCCGCACGGCGGCGATCGAGGAGATGCTCCGCAGCTACGGTCCCGACGAGGTGCGCGTTGAACGGTAGACGAACCCGACCGACCCTGACCGTGCTGGCCGGTCTGGCCCTGGCCGCCGGCCTGGCCGGCTGTCGCGGCAGCGAGATCGAGGACGCGCTCGACAAGGTCTCGTGGTTCGGAAACATGCGGGACCAGGCCGCGGTCGAGCTCTACGAGGAGCCGCCGCGCATGCCGCCCGAGGGCACCGTGGCGGTAGGCGCCGGTGCGCCGCTCGGGGATCTGCCGGACGACTACGCCGAGCTGACGAACCCGTTTCCAGCGACGAGCGAGTCTTTGGAGATCGGTCGAGAGCGTTACGCCATCTACTGCTCCGTCTGCCACGGCCCGGAAGGCGCGGGCGGTGGCAGCATCGAGGGGCCGTACCCGCGCGGCTTGATCAACGCGCTGGTCGCCCAGCGGGCCCGCGAGCTCAGCGACGGCTACATCTTCGGCATGATCTCGGCCGGCCGCGGGCTGATGCCGAACTACCGGCGGATGCCGCAGGAAGACCGGTGGCACATCGTCAATTTCGTTCGGGAGTTGCAGGAGTCAGCAGGAGAGAACCAGTAGGGAGGAATTCAGGAATCCACAGAAACGCCCCTAACCGAACGGAGCGGATGCAAACGGAAGCCGCCTACACCGACGAGCAGGTCCTGAACCGCATAACGGGACGCATCCCCACCCGGGCGCTGACCGTGATGGGGACGCTCGTCGGGCTGGGGCTCATCGGATTTATCATCGGGCTCGTCGCCGCACCGCAGCGCGCCTGGCAGGCGTACCTGGTGAATTTCCTCTTCTTCTCCGGGCTCGCCGCGGCCGGCGTGCTGTTCGGCGCCGCGATGCAGTTGGCCAAAGGGCACTGGGGGAAGTCGATGCACCGGGTCGCCCAGGGGTTCGGCGCCTTCCTGCCGGCGTCGTACCTGCTCTTCCTGATACTCTATTTCGGGAACGGCCAGCTCTTTCCCTGGATCGGGAACGCGGTCAACGCCGAAGGACATCCGCTGCCGGAGGCCTGGTTCAACGTCGGAAGCCTCTTCCTCCGCGGTGCGCTTTTCCTCGCGCTGCTCTACACGCTCTGCTTCGTCTTCATGTACTACACGCTGCGGCCCGACATGCCGGCGGCGGCCGCCCGACTGAGCGGCTGGCGTCGCGTCCTGGCGGACTGGATGGCGCGTGGCTTCAGAGGTGAGGAGGACGAGGCACGGCGGTCGCGCCGCATCCTGGGACGCCTGGCACCGATCCTGGCGCTGAGCTACGCGGTCATGCTGAGCGGCATGGCCGTCGACCTGATCATGTCGCTGACGCCCGGCTGGCTGTCGGTGCTGTACCCTGCCTACTTCTTCATCGGAGCCTGGCTGTCGGCGCTGGCCGGCCTGGCGGTGATGGCGACGCTATTCCGGAAGTACCTGGGTCTGGACTTTTTCGCGGCGAACCAGTGGCACGACCTGGGGAAGCTGATCTTCGCGTTCTGTATATTCTGGGCCTATCTGTGGTTCTCGCAGTTCCTGCCCATCTGGTACGGCAACATGCCGCGCGAGACGCTCTTCATCGAGCCGCGCTCGCTGCCGCCGTGGCAGGCGTTATCGATCACCTTCTTCGCCTGCGTATTCGTCATCCCGTTCCTGCTCCTGCTCTGGCAGAAGGTGAAGATGGTGCCGCCCTACCTGGCGTCGGTGGCCGGCGTGATACTGCTGGGCCTCTGGCTGGAGCGGTTCGTCGCCGTGGTCCCGTCGATCTGGACGGAAGGCGGCGTGCCGTTGGGAGTGATCGAGGTGTTGATGACGCTGGGGTTCCTAGGGCTGTTCGGGATCTGCTACGCGCTTTACGCGTCGACGTTCCCGCTTTTGCCGCTGCACGACAGCATCATCGTGGGATCGCCGCGCAAGGGTCCTTATTGATGGGAATTCGGGTTCTGGGAGTTCGGGAATCCGGGAATTAGGGAATTCGGGAATTAGGGAATTCGGGAATTAGGGAATTCGAAATTAGGAGTCCGTGGAATCCGTGGAATCCGTGGTATTCGGGAATTGGGGATTGGATAGGTGAATCGGTCGTACCCGTTAGTTGAGGTTCACTACGCCCTCTGGGCAGTGCTGACGGTACCCATCGGGTTCGCCGGCATGTTCTTCCTCATCCCGGGTCTCGTCTTCGAGGTCGGGATACCGCTGCAGATCATCGCGGCGATGCTTATCGTCTACATCGCGAAGCTGACCCAGGGGGCGGCCTCGCCCTGCATGCCGCCCACATCGTCGGCGCCGTTTACTACCTCCCGCGCCTGCACGCGCTGCTTGGCTGGCCGCTACTGCTCGCCAACCTGTATTCGCTGGCCGTGCTGCTGGTCTACAGGCAGCTCTGGATGCGGGCACTGGCGGCGAAGCGGGCGTAGTCCGCGGGTCGGAGCCGGGGGACCGCTCGCTCCGGCCGACCCGACAGTCAGCGTCGGTGCACCCCGCGAGGACATACGGCAGCTCACCCGCAGACATGTCCTGAGAAT
>JBDHKT010000098.1:0-6675 GCA_039586255.1 Gemmatimonadota bacterium
TTCTTCAGCGCTGCGGCAAGTATCGACTCCGATTTCGAGCTCTCGCGCTTGCTGTCAGCGGTGGTGAAATCGGATTGGGCCGACGAGTCGGACATCGAGGCGGTACTCGAGTCGGCGCTCGACATTAGCTCCGATCACGAGATGTCGAGGTTGTTGATTGAAGTTGCCGACGGTGGCCGGCTGAACGAGCGGCTGCGACCCGCGTTCATGCGGGCGGCCGACAGCATCGAATCGGAGTACGAGCGCGGCCGCGTCCTCTCGGCGGCCTATCCGAGAAACGGTGCCCGTATCTGATGTAGGACGGGAATTCTCGAATCCTCAGCAAGGGACCAGTGCAACAGGGGAGGTGGGGAAGCCGGAAGGACCTCTATACCTCCCTACCTCCCCTGTTGCACTGGTCCCTTGCTCGACATTCGAGAATTCCCAACAGCCTTCGGATCTGCCACTTCCGCACCGGAAACCGGGCAGCTACCCCTTCTCCCAGACATTGTTCGCGCGGTCGAGGTCGGGGAAGACGTACTCCGCGTCGATCTCCACCTTCACGACCGGCGAGCCGTTCGCGAGGCTGAGCTCGGCGCGTGTCTTCCCGCTCAGCCAGTGCTCCACCGGGACTTGCCGCTTCAGGGTCTCGCCGTTCTCGAGCGTGATCGTGACGCGGGCGGGCATGGGGACCCAGCCGTGGTCCTCGATGACGATCGTCGTCGTGGTTCCGTCGCTCGTCACGCTACCCACCGCCTGATCCAGCGTCCACGTCTCGTAGTACCAGGCGCGCCAGAACCAGTCGAGGTCGGTGCCCGTCGCGCTGTTGAAGAAGTTGAAGAAGTCCCACGGCTTCGGATGCTTGTAGGCCCAGGTCCGGATGTAGCTGCGCCAGGCCGGATCGAAGGCATCTTTGCCGAGCAGCCCACGCAGCGTGCCGAGCAATGCCTGCGGCTTCGAGTAGGAGGCGGTGCCGTAGGCCATGCCGGGATTGTGGTAGTCGCTCAGCCGCATGATCTCGCCTTCCTGTCCCGCGCGCGCCGTTTCCAGATAACCGCTGTTGCCGGCGACGGGTTCGGGGCGCGACCAGAACTCGGCCCCGGCGAAGCTACCGTTGAACGACGTCGTCCCCTCGTCCATCCACGAACGCCGCCGCTCGTCCGTGCCGACGATCATCGGGAACCACATATGGCCCAGCTCGTGTGCGGTGAGCCCGTAGAGCCCCTCTTCGGTGGCGTTGGGATAATCGTAGGCCCCCATCAGCGTCATCATCGGGTACTCCATGCCGCCGCCCATGATACCGCCGCCCTCGACCGAGGTCATGTGCGGCCACGGGTAGGGGAACCCGGTCCAGCGGGAGATGGCATCGATACTGTGTGCCGCATACTCCCACTCCCTCTCCCACAGGGGCGCCGAGGAACGCCAGAGCGAGTTGATCAGCGCGTAATCGGTGACCCCGTCGCCGTCTCGATCACCGACCGGCGTGCGCACCGCATCCCACTGTGACTGCCGCGTCGCGCCGAAAGCGACGTCGCGCACCGTGTCGGAGTGAAAGCGCCAGCTCAAGTACCCGTCCGCCGAGCTCTGCGTGGCCAGCCCGGCCTCGATGTCTGCATCCGTGAGGACGTGCACGACCTCATCGCTGCCCTGCGCCTGCCGATAACGCTCGAGCACCGCCGGCTGCAGCACCTCGTCCGGGTTCATCAGCTCTCCGGTACCCATGACGACCCAGCCGTCCGGCGCCTCGACGGTCATATCGTAGCTGCCGTAGCCGAAGTAGAACTCGGCGTTCCCGAGGAACTGGTCGGCCTGCCAGCCTACCACATCATCGTACACCGCCATCTGGGGATACCAGTAGGCCAGGTATAACAGGTTGTCGGCGTTCCAGCCCATGCGGCCGCCGCCACCCCGCTGCGGTACCGTGAACGCCCAGTCGATCTCGATCTCGACCGCCTGGCCGGACGCCAGCGGCTCCGCCAGCAGGATCGGCATCGTCGTTCCGTTCACCGCGTACCCGGCCCCCATCCGCTCGACGAACGCGGCGGTCTGCTCCGGCGAAAGGAAGGCCAGCATCTGGGCGAATCTGCCGCCGGTCTCATCCAGCTCCTGGGCCGCGACGGCGACCCGCTTGATCTCGACACCACCCGTTATCAGCGCGGGTCTGTTACGCACCACCCCTTCGGCGTGCAGGTTCTGGATCAGGTGGAGCATGACGATCGGCAGTACGTCAGGCGACCGGTTGTGGTAGACGATGTGGGCGCTACCCTCGACACGCTTCTCCTCGGGCAGCAGGCGCACGCGCAGATCGTAATCCGTCCACTGTTGCCAGTAGTCCGGCCCCGGCTCGCCGTTCGTCCCCCGCGTTCCGTTTTCGATCGCCTGCTGGAACTGTGCCGACGGGATCACGGGGTAGGGGATCGGCCGCTCTGTGTCCTGCGCCTGGAGCGGGCCCGCTGCACCGAGAGTGATGAGGGTGACGCTGGTAATGAAGCAGTTGACCTGTCGCATCGTCGATGGTCCTCCGTGTCTGAGTACGTGGAGGACAGTAATCTTCGGCGAAGCCGGTCCTCTGGCTAGGGGTGGAGGCGATCAGGCCTGGCGGCGGTCGAGGGCGCGGCGGATCTCGGACAGGTCGTCGAGGCAGGCGGCGGGCAGCTCGGCCCGGGTCCAGGGGCAGCGGATCTTGTCGCCCAGGTCGTAACAGGGGATCGCCCACAGCTCGGGGTCGCCGACTTCGAGATCGAGGTCGAGGTCGCCGATGTCGGCCTTGCGATCGATCTCGCCGAGCACGTAGTGGCCGACGATGTTCTGGCCGTCCACACCTGAGATCGTCGCTCCCGGTGCCCGGGGTCCGTGGCCGCTGCGGACCTCCCATTTGGGACTGATGCGCGTGTAGGCGAGACCCCACTCACCGACGTAGGTGGGCCGGTAGATCGAGTACGCCGCGACCCAGGCGCGCTTGAAGCGCGCTGCCTTGTCTCGCGCGCCCAGCTCGGCACCCTTGCCTACGAACGCTGCCTTGACCTCGGCCTCGATGGTGAAGCTCCAGTAGGGGAGGTAGAGGATCGGCTGGGGCTTCCCGCTCGGCGGTGCCACGAAGAACGCCGGCCGCTCGATCAATCCGCCCGCGTCGATCTCCCAGGCGCGGCCGCACTGCGCACAACGGAACGCCACGTCGTGCGAGGCGGCCGGCAGCTCGGTCCGGCACGCCTTGCAGCGCAGCACGACGACCCGTGGTCCCCTCGCCTTACCGGCCACCGCGCTCGAACCTCGGTATGGTTCCCGACTCCGGCCAGCTATTGATCTGCCAATCGGGGCGATTGGAGCGAACGAGTGCCGTGACGGTGGCGATGACGCCGACCGCGAACAGTATGACCGGGTCGATGACGGCCTGGCCGAGGAACGTCGCGTGTAACGCGTGGCCGAGGGCGAGTGCGCCGGGCACGGCCAGCACGGCCCAGGCGAGGGTGGGAATCTTGAAAGTCTCGGGCATCCGCCAGGCGATGATGTTGCCGGATACACCGTCCACGACGAGCTCGTAGCCGCCCGCCTCCGTCTCGACCGGGATGGACCAGAAGGGGAAGAAGAGGGTGCGGCGCGACGAGGCGATCATCTCCGTGTCCTTCTTGGCGAACCGATCCACGGTGGTCGCGTCGGGCGACTGCTCCTCGGCGAAGACGGTGGCGCGCCGCTGCGCTTCGACGAGGTCGAATGTCCGCAGTGGTGCGAGCCGCCGGGCCGCCCGTGCGTCGAACATCGCCAGGTCCCAGGGCGCGTGGGCCGCCGGGGTCATGTGCTCGACGTCGGCCACCATGACCTTGGTGTCCTCTTTCGACGAGTACTCGTAAGCGGCCTCCATCACTGTGGTTCCGGCGGCCGGGTCGTAGCGTTCCTTGTAGACGCGGTGCCGCTCGGGCACCGTGCGGTCGAAGACGCCGATCCGGCGGCCGGAGATCTCGTGGAAGGGCATGAAGACCAGCTCGGGTCGGCCCAACATGCCAACCTTGCGCCGCGATTCCATCCAGGCACGCGCCGTACCGGCCGCCTGGGCCGCGCTCAAGTTCGCGGTGACCTCGTAGCGCGGTGCGGTGACCTCCGTCAGGCAGAGGGTCGCGCCGCAGCGCTCGCACGGTGTGATGCGGGTGCCCTCGCGCACGACCTCCGGCGCGCCGCACTGCGGGCACTTGATCGGGTGGAGCTTGAGCTCGTTCACGACTTCGCCCTCTTTGGCTTACCCGCCCGAGACAACGCCCACATGAAGTAGAAGCCGACCACGACCACCGCCGGCGCAGCGACCTGAAAGGGGAAGAGCCCGGCGATGACGATCATGATGGCGGCCGCCAGCCTCGCCTTGTTGCGACGCGTGTAGCGAGGACGGGTCGGCCAGTCCACATCGATCAGCTCGCCGCTCACCGCGTCCAGCAGGAAGGTGCTGGTCTGTTCGCCGATTTTGATCAGTCCTTTATATAGCGGATGGTGGATGAGCCGAATCGTCTTCACCGAGATCGGCCTTCCCGTGGCCCGCGCCGCGACTTCGGGCAACGACTCGGGCGCCAGCTCTGGCTCCTTCCAGTCGGCGGAGGCGTCGCGCTCCTCGGGTTCCACGAACGCGCGCTCACCGCCCGGCAGTCGCACCTGGGCGAAACGACCCTCCGGACCCGGGCGGGCGCTGATGCATAGCCGCCTGCCGTCCGGGCTCTCGATCTCCCAGATCGGTTCGTTGACGAGCTTGAGCCTGAGGATGGCAGCGTCTGGGTAGCCGGCTTCTCGCGCCCGGCCCTTCAGAAGTCCGGGGACCCTGGAGGCGCGGACCGACTTGCGGATGACTTGATGGATGAGCGCGCCCGTGAGATCGACGAACGATTCCGTGCCGCAGAACTTGCAGTGCGCGTAGGCGATGCCCTCCGGTACGTCCACCGGGCCGCCGCATTGCGGGCATTTCGGGTTGAGCGCCTGGCGCGCCGTCATTCTCTCTAGTGCGTTAGCTCTCGATCACCCGGTCGCCACACTCCATGCAGAAGCGTGCGCCCGCCGGCACCTTGACGCCGCAGTTCGGGCACGAGCGCTCGGTCACCCCGACGGACTCACCACAGCGGCCGCAGAACTTCGCGTCGGGCGCCAGGTGCGTTTCGCATTTCTCGCAGCGGTCGCCGGCGACCAGCGATTCACCGCAGTGCGAGCAGAAACGGGTGTCGGGCGCCACCTCGGTGTGGCAGGCGGGACAGGCGATGGCTGCGGCGCCGCCGCCCCCGGCCGCCTGGCCGGGCTGCCCCTTGAACGCCTCGAAGATCATCCCGGGCAGCATCGCACCAATGCCTGCGCCCATCCCGGCGCCGGCGCCGAGCCCGACCATGTCGCTGGCGGCACCACCACCGCCGCCACCGGCGCCCTCGAGTGCGCGGGCCGCCTTCATCTTCAGGAACTTGTCCAGGTCACCCAGTGCGGCGATCTGCGCCCGCTCGTCGATCGCCTTCTCAACCTCTTCCGGCGGAGTGATCGACGTGATGAAGAAGTCCGCCAGGTTGATACCGTAGCGGTGGAAGTCGTGGCTCAGCCGGTCATGCACCTCCTGCCCCATCTCGTCGTACTGACTGGGCAGGTCGAAGATCGTGCGCAGCTTCTCGCCCAGGTAGTCGTTGAGCCGGCTGATGATGATGTCGCGAAGGTAGTCCTTGATGTCGATCGTCAGGAACGAGCCCATCGTACCGGCCAGCGAGTTCACGAAGACCAGCGGCTCGCGGATCTGGATCGCGTAGTTGCCGAAGGCGCGCAGGCGGACCAGGCCGAGGTCCTCGTCCCGGTACGCGACCGGCTGCGCCGTCCCCCACTTGAGGTCGGGGAATAGCTTCATGTTCACGAAGACGACCTCCACCCGGAACGGCGAGGTGAAGTTCCAGGGCAGCGAGAGGATCTTCGTGACGATCGGGATGTTGGCGGTACTCAGGGTATGTCGGCCCGGGCCGAGGACATCGAGGCCCTTGCCGTCGCGGAAGAAGATCGCCGCCTGGTTCTCCCGCACGATGACCTGCGAGCCGTACTTCGTCTCCGCCGACCCCTCCTGCGGGATGCGGTGGATGATCTCCTGGCCAGTGGCATCGAACCACTCGATGACGCTAAGAAACTCAGTCATGACGGACCCCTCGCTTGGCGATGTGACACGCCGGAAGGTGAGTATTCGGTAGGGGAAGGCTGTCGCGGGCGCGCGGTCGGGAACCGACCGCCGGAGGCACCTGCAGCCCTAAATATAAGAAGATCAACTTGATACGCCTAGGGCCACTTAGGCTGCCTCTGCCCTCAGTACATCATACACATCCGGCGCCGGGTTTATTCACCTCAGCGGCCGCCCGTCAGGTCGAAGGGCGGCAGGCGTATCTCCGACACGCAGGATGTGTCCAGCTCCTCGACCGACCCTTTCTCCAGGAACTCGTGCCGTATCATGGTGATACAGGGTCCGCCGGCACCGTGTGCCGCGGGGAGCACCAGGTGCAGGCTGTTGGGCAGGTGGCCGGCGGCCTCGGCGCCCCAGCGCGGCGAAGTCACCGGATCGATCGTCCCGGAGAGCAGCAGGGTCGGTGTCTCGACGCTCACCGGCTCGCCGTAGCCATCGGGCAGCTCGTGGGCCGGCCAGACGCTGCAGGCGGCCAGCTGGTTGCGCACGCGAGCGTCGCCCAGGAAGGTGCCGTCGGTAAGCTCGGG